>DYIS01000266.1 GCA_020723545.1 Ktedonobacter racemifer | reverse complement strand
GCGCCGCCGGTACTACAGTGATAACGACGAGGACGCTCTGGTCATGACCAGTGATAACTTGAACTCGCCCTTATTTGCGAGCCGGCTGCAAGAACGACAAGGGGAGTTGCAGCAAAAGATTGACTGGAAGCCTCTCTAACCTGGCCGATGAATTTCCCTGGCGCGCCCGGCGGGATTCGAACCCACGGCCCTCAGTTCCGAAGACTGATGCTCTGATCCGCTGAGCTACGGGCGCGCGCCAGTTACCAGCATAATCGCCAGGTTTAGTTTACAATCTGAGACGACATTTGTCAACGCCGACGAAAAAGGAGGATTTGGCACCCTGCTATCCGAGAACGAAAACCCTGGCCTGGAGGCCCACGGGCCGCAGGAGAGGGTTTGGCCGGACCGGGCAGGAAACTGGGGCGGCCCAATGGCCACCCCAGCGCTTGTGTTTCAGACGATTTCTTTACTGGTAAAGAAGGGCGGAAAGCGGTCTACATCTGGAAGGTGAGCTTCTTCCACAGGACGCGCTTCTTGAGCTCCTGAATGGCGAAGGTAGGGCTCAGGCCCTTGGGGCAGTCCTCGGTGCAGTTGAAGATGGTGTGGCACCGGAAGACCCCGTCTTCGTTGGCCACGAGCCTGAGCCTCTCCAGGCCTGCCTGGTCCCGCGAATCCGCCGCAAAGCGATAGGCCTTGAGCAGGGCCGCCGGGCCCAGGTACCCCTTGTCCCACCAGCTCATGGTGCAAGAGGAATGGCAGCAGGCACATAGAATGCAATCTATAGCCTCCTCAATGGCCTTGCGCTCCTCCTCGCTCTGGGGCCACTCTTTGTCCGGGGAAGCAACGGTGGTGATGAGATATGGTCGAACCCGTTCATACTTTTCCCAGAAACCGGCCATGTCCACCACCAGGTCTTTGATCACCGGCAGATGGGGCAGAGGGGCAATCCTGACCTCCCGGGAGTTCAGGGCCACGATCTGAGTGCGGCAGGCCAGGCGGTTCATGCCATTGATGAACATGGCGCAGGAGCCGCAAACGGCGCTGCGACAGGAAGACCGAAAGGAAAGCGAGCCATCCACCCTTTCCAAGATGTAGTACAGGGCCTCCAGCACCGTGGTGGTCTCGTCGATGGGCACCTGGTAGGAGTCATACCGTGGCTCTTGGCCTACGTCGGGGTCATATCGGTACGCCTTAAGGGTTACGTTCTGGTTGGTAGCCATCAATACTTCCTCTCCTCCGGCTGGAATCGGGTGATGGTGACCGGCTTGTACTCCAGGCGGGCGCCCTCCGGCGTATGAAAAGCCAGGGTGTGCTTCAGCCAGTTGACGTCGTCCCGTTTGGGAAAGTCAGTCCTGGAATGCGACCCGCGGCTCTCCTCCCTGGCCAACGCTCCGGCCACTACTGCCTCAGACAGGTCCAGCATCCCCTTCAATTCCCAGTTCCGCAAAAGGTCCAGGTTGAAGCGCTTTTGACGGCCGTTCAGCCTGATCTCCCGGTACCTCTTCTGCAAAGCCTGAATAGCCGCCAATCCCTCAGCCAATTCCTGCTTAGTGCGAAAGATGCCGACCTTGTCGGCCATGGTCTTCTGCATCTCCAGGCGGAGGGAGGCAGGGTCTTCCTTGCCATCGGCGGACCGAAGCTTCTCGGTTTCCGCCACCACCCTGGCAAGGGCCTGCTCCACTGCGTTGGCATTGCCCTGGGAGCTGGCCTTGCCCCGGACGAACTCCGCCGCCCTGGCCCCGGACAGCTTGCCGAAAACCACGGTCTCCAAGAGGGAGTTGCCGCCCAGGCGATTGGCCCCATGCACGCTCACGCAGGCACACTCGCCAGCGGCGTAGAAGCCCTTCAGACCGGTTTCACCGCGATAATTGCAGTCGATCCCGCCCATGGTGTAATGCTGGCCGGGGTGAATGGGAATGGGTTTCTCGATGGGGTCAACCCCTGCGAAGTCCATGGCGATGGCACGGATGCCAGGCAGGCGTTCCAGGATCTTCTCCCGCCCCAGGTGACGCAGGTCCAGGTGGACGCAGCCATCCTCGAAGCCCCGGCCCTCGTTGATCTCGGTCTGGATGGAGCGAGAAACGATGTCCCGGGGGGCGAGTTCCATTGCCTTGGGCGCGTACTTCTCCATGAAACGCTCTCCCAGCCGGTTCACCAGGTATCCCCCCTCACCGCGAGCGCCCTCGGTGATGAGGATATTGGTCCTGAGCAGCGCCGTGGGGTGGAACTGGATAAACTCCATATCCTTTAGCGGAACCCCGGCATGGTAAGCGATGGACATCCCATCGCCGGTGCAGATGTGAGAGTTGGTGGAATTGGAATAGATGCGCCCGGCACCGCCAGTGGCGAAGATCACTGCCTCTGCCTGGAAGGCCTCTATCTGGCCAGTGGGCAGGTGCATGGCGACCACCCCACAGCAGGTGTCCCCGTCCCTGATCAGCGAGAGAATGGCCCACTCATCGTAGACCCTCACTCCCTGCTTCACTACCTGCTCATACATGGTGTGCAGGATGTAAAGCCCGGTCTTATCAGCGGCGTAGCAGGTGCGGGGGTAGCCGGCCCCACCGAAGGGTCGCTGAGCGATCTTGCCCTGAGGGGTGCGGCTGAAGGGAACACCCCAGTGCTCCAGCTCGATGATGCAGGCGGGCCCCTCCCGGGTCATGATCTCCACCGCGTCCTGATCGGCCAGGAAGTCGCTGCCTTTGATGGTGTCGAAGGCGTGTTTCTCTGGATTGTCGTCTTTACAGGCCTCCATGTTCGCCAGCGCCGCATTGATGCCTCCCTGGGCTGCCCCCGAGTGCGAGCGCACCGGGTGGACCAAGGATAACACCGCCGTATCCACCTGCGGTGCCGCCTCCAGGGCTGCCCTGAGCCCAGCCAGGCCACCGCCGACCACGATCACCTGATGATGGATCATCTCACCTTACCTCTCTCCAGGGTTATCCGATGAACGACCGCAGGGCCGAGATGCCCAAGATAAACAGGCCCACTCCGGCCACGATCAGCACCCAGTTAACCGCATGCTGCCACCCCTCGCTGATGCCAAAATCGAAAATGACCGCGCGGAGGCCATTGAAGGCGTGATACAGGACGAAGCCCAAGAGGCCAGCATCCACCACCTGAAAGAGCAGGGATTTGACCCGAACCTGAACCGAGGTGAACTCGATCAGGGGCTCGCCCGGGATATAGTGCATCACCCCCATGTGAATTCCCAGCAGAAGGAGCAGGACAACAGCGGAGACCCGTTGAAGTATCCACGCCCAAACGCCTTGCGCTTTGCTGGCCAGGGTTTCGCTCATAGCTTCTTATCTCCTCTCGCAAGTCAATCCGGCCGAGCCGGCCAGACCTAGAGCACCCGGAAGAGATTCGGGTATGCCACGAGGACCGCCCAGACCCACATGGCCGCTGCCAGAGCCATCAAGACGGCGAAGATCTCCTTCTGCCTTCGCACGCCCAGGCCCAGGTCAAAGAGGACGATCCGAATGCCGTTTAACCCATGGATCAGCACCGCCGCCGTCAGCCCCATTTCCAGCAGGACAAAGAGAGGGGTCTGCAAGAGACGTAGGAGGGGGTCAAAGAGGCTGGAGCCGCCCAGGGAGCTGGAGATAACCAGGATGTGTAGGATCAGGTAGAAGACCAGCAAGAGGCCGGTGACCCGGTGCAGGAGCCAGGCCCACATCCCCAGGCCCCGGCCCAGGTACACGTCACGCTTCGTTAGCTTCATGTCCTTCTTCTCCTCGCCTCAGGCGAAATCAGGCTTCTTAACTACCCCGGTGACGACGACAAACCCCTGAACGGCAGGTAGGCTGCTCCGTTGATCTGGTAGTTCCAGCTCCCTGCTACCTGCTACTGAGCTTGTCCGCCGCCGCGCGATCGCAAAGACCGCAGCCAACCTGCCCTACGTTCTGCTCTCG
>DYIS01000265.1:786-3920 GCA_020723545.1 Ktedonobacter racemifer | reverse complement strand
CAACAGGTGAAAGAGAGTCTCCCTCAACTTCGGCCTGGCGATTCGGTGCGGGTACACGCCAAGGTGGTGGAGGGCGGTAGGGAACGAATCCAGGTGTTCGAGGGCGTGGTGATGCGCCTGCGAAAAGGTGGCGCTCAGGCGAATTTCACCGTGCGCCGCGTAACTCATGGGGTGGGCGTGGAGCGAACCTTCTTGTTGAACTCGCCTCGCGTGGAAAAAGTCGAGGTGCTTCGCCATGGGCAGGTGCGCCGGGCACGATTGTATTACCTGCGGGGCCGAACCGGAAAAGCAGCCCGCATCAAGGAAAAGCGAATAGACTAATCGCTGCGCAAGGCAGACCGGGCATAGCAAAGAGCTATGCCCATTCTTCTTTTGGGGCACCTTTTGCCGTGAGACGGGATCCGAATCTCCTTTTGGAGTTCGAACTTCTGAGTCAGGGCTACCGCTGTATCGCCGGGGTGGACGAAGCCGGCCGGGGCTCCTGGGCTGGAGCGGTGGTGGCCGCGGCGGTGATCCTGCCCCTTGAGGCCGAGACGGCCCAAAAGCTAAAAGGGGTTCGCGACTCCAAGCAACTCTCCCCTGCCCAGCGCGAAAGGTGCTTCGACCTTATCTGCCAGGCGGCACTGGCGGTAGGGGTTGGGGTGGGCTCGGTCGGGGAGATAGATGCTTTGGGCCTCGGCCTGGCCAATCGGCTGGCCATGAAGCTGGCCATTGACGATCTGCCGGTGGAGCCCGACTACCTCCTCATCGATGCCATCAAGTTGCCTGATCTCAAGATACCTCAGAGGAGCGTCATCAAGGGCGACGCCTCATCGCTGTCCATCGCCGCCTCCTCCATCGTGGCCAAAGTCACCCGGGATCGCATGATGCAGGAGCTGGACTTGGCCTATCCGGGCTACGGCTTTGGCCGGCACAAAGGATACGGCACAAAGCTTCATCGTCTGGCCTTGAGGGCCTTAGGCGCGTGCCCGATGCACCGACATAGCTATGCGCCCATAAGGAGCCTCATGGCACCATGAGACGATCTTTATCCCGGCCCGAGACCAGGCCTCGCGTGGATCCGCGCGGGGCCTTTTGCTGGTATGCAACGGCCAATGTTCGCCGGAGGTCCAGCCCTCGGCGAACATAGCTCTCGTCTGGGATGAAAAGCCCCGATTATCTTGTTACAAACGGTCTCTTACCGTGGAAAGTGAGCCGCATGAGCCCGGATAGCCGCATGGGCCTGGGCAGATACGGTGAGCAGGTGGCCATAGACTACCTCTGCCGCCAGGGGTACCAGATCAAGGGTAAGAACTGGCGCTGCTCCTTGGGAGAGATCGACGTGGTGGCGGTGGACCGGGGGACCCTGGTCTTCGTGGAGGTGCGGGCCAAGCAGAGCGATGCCTACGGTAGCCCTGAGGAATCCGTCGTTCAGGCCAAGCAGGCACGGCTGGTCCACCTGGCCGAAACCTACCTGCAAGGACATCCCTGGCCTGGTGGCTCCTGGCGCATCGATGTGGTGGCCATCGAGTTCTTAAAAGAGGGCAAGGTTAAGAGACTGAACCACATCGTGAATGCCGTCGGTGGGTGATGCCGCCCAACGCCAGGCGGTGACGTCGGCTCCGGCGGGGGGCCTGCAGGGTGCGGGCAATACCCTTTAGGCTCTTCTGGTCACCGCATGGCCTTCTGGCTGGTGCACATCCCGGGAGCCTATCTCCTGGGAGTAGTGGCCTTGCTGGGTTTTGGCGTTCAGGTGGCCCGAGCGATGGATTTCTGCCTGCGCTGGGGCCTACTGATGCAGCGTTGTCGGCCAGGCGACTGGAAAAGGAACGAGTTATAGTGAATCTTCGGCTGGAACTGCCTCGAGAGATAAGGCGAAACTTCTACCTGGACGTGGCGGCGGCCATGTCTGTGGGCTTCTTCATCGCCGTCACCCTCACCTTCGTGCCGGTGGTGGCCCGCCGATTGGGGGCCGATTTCGCCCAGATGTCGCTCATCGCCGCTGCGCCCTTCGCCGGCAGCCTCTTCACCCCGCTGGCCAGCCACTACCTGCTAGGCCGGCGGAAGATGCCCTTCATGGTGTGGTTCTGGAACATAGCCCGGGGGCTATTCACCCTCACGCTGTTTGTCACCAGCCCTTTGTCGCTCACCATGATCGTCCTGGCCTTCAATATCTTGACCGCCTTTGCCGTGCCCGGTTATGCGGAGATGATGCGGCTGGTGTATCCCAATGAATGCCGGGGCCGTGCTATGTCTTACGTCCGGGTGGGCATGACCGCGGTGGTCACGCTCATGACCCCTCTGGCTGGACGTCTCCTGGATCTGGTGGGACATCGGTACCTTTTCCCCCTGGGTGCCGTCTTCGGCATAGCCTCCTCCACGATCTTCGGACGGATCAGGGTTCAGGAGGTGGTCGCCAGGGACCGCCAACCCTTTGGGCGATTTTGGCGGATCTTGAAGGAAAACAAGGCCTTTGCCACCTACCAGGTCGCCTTTATGGTGTACGGCTTCGGAAACCTGATGGCCCTGCCGGTGTTCCCGGTATTCCAGGTGGACGTGCTGGGGCTAACGTATTCCCAGATTGGGGTTTTGGGATTCATCATGGCGGTTTTCTGGCTTCTCTCCTATGTTTACTGGGGGAGGGAGGTGGATCACCGAGGGGGCCTCTGGACGGTCAAGCTGAACTTCCTGATAACCAGTTTGGTGTTCTTGGCCTATGTCTTTGCCTGGGACATCAGCCTGGTGGCAGTGGCATTTGTCTTCATCGGCATCACCAACGCCGGCATTGACCTGGGCTGGATGAATGCCTTGATGCAATTTGCGCCGGCCGAAAAGGTATCCGAATATGCCTCGCTGCACACGACCCTATTGGGTGTCCGCGGCCTCCTGGCGCCCTTTGTGGGCATCGCCCTGCTGCAGGTGCCCTGGATCGGCTTCCAGGGGGTCTTTGGGCTGTGTTTTTTAATGGTGGTCATTAGCTGGCTCTTGCTGGCAGTGGCCCCCAGGGCACCCGACCCTGGCCTTCTCGGCGTGGGGTTCCTTGACAACCGGCAGGTTTTCCCATAATATCGGGACTGCGTAGTGGGAAGTGATGGCGAGGTGATGGCGGTGAAGCTGATTCTGGCCATTGTGCACAGCGATGATGCCGGGAAGCT
>DYIS01000265.1:0-776 GCA_020723545.1 Ktedonobacter racemifer | reverse complement strand
GCCCTCACCGAGAAAGGCTATCGCGCTACTCGGATCAACACCGCAGGGGGTTTCCTCAAGGAGGGAAACGCCACCATCCTGGTTGGCATGGAGGAGGAGCAGCTAGAAGGGGTCCTGGCCCTGATCCGGGATAGCTGTCACACCCGCACCCAGTACGTCAACCCTTTACCGCCGATCATGGAGCCCGGCGAGTTCTATATGCCATACCCGGTGGAGGTGCAGGTGGGAGGGGCCACGGTGTTCGTGCTGAACGTGGAGAGGTACGAGAGGCTGTGAGTGGGTAGGTGTCAGCGACATCAAAGGAGTTAGAAATGTCAAGGCGCTGGAGCATCAGATCGCCGAAAGTAACCGGGGGACGGCAGAGGGAGGGAATAGTCTCGTAGTGCTGGAGATGACAGCCACCGGCGGGGTCCTGATCATAGGCATTGGCCTGGCTCTCTTGGAGATAAAGCGCATGCGCGTGGCCAACCTGCTCCCGGCGGTTTTTATCGCGCCCATTGCCGTGGCCCTGGCTAACCGCTTCTTCTAACCCTGCTTTAATCCCCAAACGCGCCCCTGTCCCTGCCCTGCCAGTGGCTAGCACCGTGCGTTTCAAGCCAGGCTCCACCATCTGTGCTCCTCGTCACTACTGACGTCAACCGCGGAAGACCATCGCTGCGAAGGCCTGCTTGAAGAAACTTAATGACGCTATTCAGATTGTTAATTATGACTTGACATTAATGAAACTTTGTGATAATATTATTATTCAGGGTAGATGTTTTCAACATGGGGAAGGC
>DYIS01000264.1:2802-3938 GCA_020723545.1 Ktedonobacter racemifer | reverse complement strand
GTGGGGTCAAGAAACAGGCGCGGGAGCGACTTATTCAGCACAAGTTAAGTAGCCGGCCCTTTACCGTTTGCGGCCAGCGCCCCGGGCGGCAAAGGTAAGGGCCAATAGCGCAAAAAAGACCACGCCCAGCCCCAGCTCCAACCCTCGCCACAAGGGCAGGTTCAACGCCGATCGGCCCTCAGGAAGAGCCCTCACCTCCGGGCTGGGAGCAGCAACGGTCGGACCGCTTTCTACCCGGGCCAGGGCCGAAGGCGTGGCGGAGGTGGGCGGCGCCGGGGTGGCCGCGGGCACGCCGACGCTCCAGGGGGAGGGGAGCGGCACTGGCGTGGGCGCCCGGGCGGCGGCCAGGGGCAGTGGTGTGGCCGGTGGGGTGGATACCACCTTCGAGCGGGGCTCTGGCGCTCCGGTTGCCACCGGCGGCTCTACCTTGGCACCTTCCGGAGCCTCGGCCTCTTTGGCCCCAAGGGTGGGAGGCGGGGGCGTGGGGCCGGCCAGGCCGCGAGCCTCGCTGGGCACGTCTTTCGAAGGCAAGAAGCCCTGCTCGGCCTGGCGCGATGGGGACATGGCCGCCCTGGGAGCAGCGAACTGCGCCGACAGGTCTCCCGAGAGCAGGACCACCAGCAAGAACCCCGATATGACCGTGGCATATTGCAGGGCGGGGTAGGCCCAGCGCGGCCGGAAAAGCCCCCTCAGATCGAAGAGAGGCTTACGGGCCGGCTCCACTAGGGCGAATGATCTAGGCAGCGGCACCGGCGGCAGCTCCCGGAGCAGCATGACCGCCTCGCGCAGCGTCCTCAGTTCCTCGGCACAGGTGGGACATTGCTCCAAATGCCGCCGCACATCCTCCACTTCCGCCGGGGAAAGCTGGTTGTCGATGTACGCGGAAAGCTGGTCCCTTTTATGACCTTGCCCGATCTCCCCTGTTAACCGTCCCATGACCAAACCCCTCAGGGCTCCACACCAAGCATCAATGTACCGCTGGAGCTGTCACACGCTCACCTTGTAAGACGTTTTCCCGACGACAAAAGTTCCCGGCGGCTCAAGAGATAGTCCCGCAAGTGCTCCCGTCCCCGGCTCAGGCGAGACTTGACGGTCCCGAGGGAGCTCCTGGTGATAAGAGCGATCTCCTGGTAGCT
>DYIS01000264.1:0-2792 GCA_020723545.1 Ktedonobacter racemifer | reverse complement strand
AGGCCCACCTGTATCTCCCGATTGAGCTCCCGCCGTAGCACGTAATCGTCCGGCGACTCCATCTCCCCGGGGGCTGACCAGGCCTCAGAGGGGTTCGAGGCCACTTCCTCCAGGGAGACGGCAGGACGGCGCTTCCTGGTGCGTAGCAGGTCGTAGCAGGCATTGGTCACGATGCGGAATAACCAGGCCCGGAAAGAGCCACCCCGAAAGCCTTTGATGCTTTGGTAGGCCGACAGAAAAGCCTCCTGGGTGGCGTCCGCCGCGGCCTCCCGGTCGCCCAGGACCCGGTAGGCGACGTTGTACACCGCCTCCTGGTAGGCGATCACCAATTGGTTGAACGCCGCAACACTGCCGCCCTGGCTGGCGGCGACGAGTTCGTTTTCGTCCATGAGGTTCCACGGTAAGAGCTAACGCCGCGCTTGACTCTGCCGGGGTTTTACTATATACTCCGCACCGAGGTGCCGAAGTGGCGGAATGGCATACGCGGTGGTCTCAAAAACCATTGAGGGCAACCTCGTGTGGGTTCGACTCCCACCTTCGGCACCACACCACTTCATTCATTATAGCAGCTTCGCCATAGCCCGTAAAGGAGACCGAATCCTCCCGCAGGTTCGGAACCTGCGGGAGGATCAACCTAGATGCTGTTTCTACGGGACGGCTCAGGTCCGCCGCTTGAGACCTAACTATAGGGGCAACCCTTGTTTTCGCGCTCGCGCGGTTGCCCTGGGCACATCCTAACCTTGGAGCGTTGAATGAAACAATTGAGGAAGATACCCTTCTTCGCTGCCCTGACCGGTGATGAGGTCCAGGCCCTGGCCCAGGCTATGACCTCCCGCGATTTCGCCAAGGGAGAGCTGATCTTCAAGCAGGGAGACCCCGGCGATGCCCTGTATGTCATCGACGCCGGCGGGGTGAAGGTGGTGGCCGACGATGGCCCCGAAGCTGATGTCTTCGCCCACCTTGGCGAGGGGGACTTCTTCGGCGAGATGGCCCTGCTCACCGGCAAGCCCCGGTCAGCCGCGGTCCGCGCTATCACCGACACCCGGGCCTTTCTCCTAAAGAAATGCGACTTCGACAAGCTCTTGGCCGAGCATCCCACCCTGGCCCTCTCTATTTCCAGCGTCCTCAGCCGCCGGCTGGCCCAGGCGGACCGCCAACTGGTGGAGCAGCGACTCAAGAATGTCTTTCTCTTCTCGGCCCTGGCGGAGAATGAGCTCTATGCCCTGGCCCAGAAGCTCCAGCCCCGGCAGTACAAGCGCAACTGGCTGATCTACGCCGAGGGCGAGCCCGGCGAAGAGATGTTCATCATCCAGAGCGGCAAGGTGAAGGTGGTATCCGACGCCGCCACAGAGAAGCACACCCTGGCCACGCTCTCCGATGGAGACTTCTTCGGCGAGATGGCGCTCTTGGCCGGGGGACCCCGGTCGGCCGCGGTCCGCGCCATCACCGACCTGAACGTCTGGGTGCTCTCCAAGTGCGACTTCGAGGAGATAGTCAATGCTCATCCGGCCATCGGCCTGGAGCTCAGCCGGGCCCTTAGCCAGCGGCTGCTGCGGACGGATCAGGCCCTGGCCCAGCGACGCCCGCCCGCCAGGTCAGCCCCTGCCACCAGCGCGTTAGAGAGGCCCCTCGTGCCCATCGCCCGCCCGGCGGCACCCTCCCTGCCCTCGGCCGGGCCATTGCTGGAGCGACTCCGGGAGGCGGGAGCAGGCCTGGCAGCCTGGCACGCGGCCCTCAGCCGGGGGGCACAACTGCGCCTGGCCATCATCGTCATCCTGGCCTTGTGGCTGCTACTGATCAGCGCCCCGGCCACCGTGCTCACCCTGGCGGCATCCCTGGGCTCTCCCAAGCCCTATGCCCTGGGACAGAGCGCCACGTCGACGCCCATGCCCGCGATAAGGAGCCTGTCCTCCGGCGACCCTGGAGCGCCGCCCACGTTCACACCCATGCCGACGCTTTTGGCTGCCCAGCTCACCGTGGTGCCACCAACGCCCACCCCGGCGCCACCCACGCTGCCGCCGCCCACCCTGGCCCCACCTACACCGAGGCCTCAGGCTTCCACGTACCAGGTCCAGGCGGGCGACACTATCAGCGGCATTGCCGAGAGGTTTGGGCTCACCACGACCCTCTTATTGCAGGCCAACGGGCTCGCCTGGTCGAGCCTTATTCGGCCCGGCGATGAGCTGACCATCCCCGGCTCCGACCAACCCACGGCCCCCAAGCCCACCACGGCCGTAGTCGCTGCGGCCCCGGCCGCCACCGCTATGCCCACGGGTACGGCGCTTCCGTCTCCTACCCCGACGGCCAAGCAGTCACCCACTCCCACCGCCGCCCCCATTTACTGGGACCCGCGGTTGGGCGGCCTGAACGTGGCCCTGATTCCCGCCAACCCGGCGCCCGGCCAGACCTACTGGCGGCTGACCCGGGCCGAATTCCAGGACGTGGAGGAGGCTGGTGGCAACCACAACATCTACGTCTGGCTTTTGGATGAAGGAGGCAACCGGGTCACTGGCCAAAGCGTGATCTTCGGCCTGACTGGCGGTGAGGAGATCAAAGGACCAATGGACGAGAAGCCCCCTCCGGAGGCCAATTTCAACTACCCTATGTTCGGGGACAGTTATTCGGCCCGGGTCCAGGGCGTGAGCGATAAGGTGACGGGCATGCACATGCCAATGAACCGGCACGTCAATTATGTCCTCTTCTTCCAGAGAACGACAAAATAGACAAACCGAAAGACTTCACCGCAGCATACTATCAGGAATAAGTCAAGCTCCTGAACCTTAAGAGAAATG
>DYIS01000263.1 GCA_020723545.1 Ktedonobacter racemifer | reverse complement strand
TTGACCTAAGTGAGGTTGTAGTACTAGCAGGTTGGTGAGGCGACCGGGATGTAGGTGTTCCCCCTCCTGGCAAAACGCAGGCCGGGTGCCCGGCCCTGCTTCTGGGCGTCCTGTGCCAGGTCTTGCAAAGCGGCCCTGATGTTGGCCAGGCCCTGGCCGCCTAGAATGGCCCGCTCAAGCTTGTGGCCCCTGTCGGCAAGGAGCCAGCTCGCGTAGTCCTGGCAATTGCCACCGTTGTAGGTGACAAAGCTGAAGTCGATGCCGCAAACCAACAGCGGCAGGGCGGCGATCTCTACGGTGATGGGGCATACGGCCAGCAGCGCCCTGCCTCCCCCGTTGTTGATGGCGGGGACCATGATGTCCCTGGCCACGTCCAGGGCAGTGGTCATGATGTTGAAGCTCACGCCCGCTTTCAAGGCCTCCCGGCCTATGACGCGCACCAGACAACCCTTGCAGGCTGGTGCAGGGAGATCGCCGTCAGGTCTAGCCAGGTCCAGTCCATCCAGGTACAGGCAGGCGTGGGTGAATCGCCCGGCGGGGCAACCTCCGCCGTTTCCATTCCTTTCCAGAGGCTTTTGACAGTACCCGACAGCGACGATGGGCCGGCTGACCTCTGCCGCGGCCTTCGCCGCCCGTGGTCCCAGATGGGCGCCCCAGCCCTCTGGCGCGGCCCGAAAAACGCCGGCCCCGGCCGATTTCTCCCGCACGAAGCGTCGGTAGGCCAGGAAACCACGCGCGAACCTCAGCGGGTGCCGCAGGGCCAGCTCGCGGGCAACATAGTGGGCATAGGGGCGTCCAAGGCTGTAGCCAATGAACTCCCAGATCCGGACCCCCAGAAAGCCCCGCCGGTCGAACTCTTGAAAGAGCCCCTCGCAAAGGCGCATCAGGCCGTCAGTTCCGAACGAATTCGAGCGCCGTAGCCGCAGCCTCCAGAGTGGGGAGCCCCTGGGAAAGGCTGAGCGGGGCCCACGACTTGGGGGTTGATCCAGACTGAGACCGGCTTAAGAGATACCCGCCGACGGCCAGCACACAGATCAACAGGATCAGGATGATCCCGCCTACCACGGCGCCGATCAGGCAACCCCGGGACTTTTTCTTTGGCTCTAGCGACGTCGGCGCCTGGCGGCTCGGTTCGGTCAACGGTGGCCGGGGGCCAATGTCCGGTGCCGGGCCAGTGGCGGGCAGGGGTGGACGCGGCCCGACATCGGGCAGGGGTGCGGGCTGGCGCGCCAACGGTGGGGGGCCGACTGGTACCGGTGTAGGCTCCGGGACAGCCGGTGGCGGCACGGTTGGCGTCGGCAAGGTCCCCTGTGCCTGTGGCGTCCACTCCAAGGCAGTGGCGTCCCGCGCCCCCGAGGGCACCACGAGGGGCTCTCCCCCCTGAAACAACAACTGGGTCGAGCCCAGCCCGATGACGTCTCCCGATCTCACCGCCTGGCTGCCAGCGATCCTCCGACCGTTAACGAAGGTGCCATTAGAGGAGCCCAGGTCAGATATCATCCACGAGTCGCCCTCCCGGCGCAGTTGGGCATGCCGTCGCGAAATGGTGGCCTCGGTGAACACCACCTGGCAGGAGGGGTCCCTACCCAGCGTTACCTCTGTCCTATCCAGGTCCACGGTTTTCTCCTCCGGAGTTCCCTGGTAAAGGATGAGCTTGGCCTCGGAAATCATCTGGACTTGTCCCTCCGTTCAGAATTTTCGCCGGGAGAGAACGCTGGTGCGCAATGATAGCAATCAGCTCGACGATTGTCAAGTAATTGGCTTCTCGGCGACCACCAACTGCGCCAGGCCTTGGCCGGTCCGCACCTCCTGCATCTTTACCTGAAACCCGCACCTCCGGTATCGGTCAAGGGACTGAGAGTAGTCGCCAGGCTCGCCAAGGAAGTCGTAGGCCCGGTTTATAAGTTGCCCAAGGAAGGCTGGCTGAAGCACCCTGCCCCCCTCTACCACCAGCAACCTGCCGCCCGGCGCTGTCACCCGGTACAACTCCTGTAAGGCTTCGTGTTCGGCCACGAACTCTGGCGGAAAGGTCAGCACCACCGTGTCGAAGGCGTTGGTGGGAAAAGGCAACTGTTGCGCCTTACCCTGGCAGATGTGGGCGACGGCCTGGTTCCGGCGCAGGGTGCACTGGGCGGCCCTGGCCATCTGCCAGGAGGCGTCCAGGCCATAGCACTCGTACCGTCTCCGGGCCAGGTCCACCAACAGGTGTCCCGGGCCAAAGGCGACCTCCAGGACCCGGCCGTCTCGCACGAACGGCAGGGCGACTCTCTGCCAGGTGCGCCACTGACCGCCGGAAACGACATAACTCACCAGGTCGTAGGCCCAGGAGAACTCGTGATACAGGCGGTGAAAGAGAAAGAGGAGAAGCCTGGCCTTCCACGGGACCCCCATGGCCGGCCCTTCTCTTCCTGGCCCGGCACGCCCGCATCCCCCGGGCCCGCCGGACCCGTCGTGAGCTATCGCCATTTCACGTCGGCGTGGAGCTCTCGGAAATCGTCCTGTTGCTCCCTAGCCGCCTGCTCCAACTGCTCTGGCGTAACATAGCCCATCTCCAGGAGGACCTGGCCCAGGGCCTTCTTCTGTCCCAATTCGCGGAACTCGACCTGTCTCTGGGCCGCTGCCGCCAACTGCTCAGGGGTCACCACCCCCCTTTTGAATAGGTAAAAACCGAAAGGGGGAACCTTGGACTCCTCTGACGGTCCGGCGACCAGAGGGGCCGGCTCGGATGGTTTGGTAAAGCCTCCGATTTGTACCCCTAATAGTGTGTTTCCCAGCCGGAGCACGTCTCCGGCCTGTAAGCGTGCGGGTAACGTGATGCGCTGCCCATTCACGAACACCCCCTCAGGGGCGCCCAGGTCGGCGATCACCAACCGTCCCAAAAGGTAACGTAGTTCCGCATGCTTGGCCGCAACCATGGCATCGCTGAGGGTGATGTCAGCGGCAGGGTCGCTGCCCAGCACGGCCGGGAACCGGGCTACACGGATCACCCGGCCGGCATTGGTTCCACTCTTAATCACCAGGCTTATTCTCGCGTCCATCGCTTGTCTCCGGGGGCGAATCGCCAGGCAATTATTGCACACCGCCTGACCTCAGTCAAGCCCAAAATCAGCGATGGGGCGGAGTGGGGTCCCTTTCGGCGCAAGTAGGGGTGCATTTGGGGGGAGAGGTTGGGGTGTATTATCAAATGTTGTGTGAAATGAAGGGGGCGTTGCTGACTTGCAGGGCAATGGACACAATTCTTGACACCCACAGACAAGGGGTTCAGCGTTTTGTGTCAGCTGGATGTTTGTAAGCCGACCAATAATCAATGATAGACATCACGCCTGTGACCAACATGCAGAATAGTCGCACTTTGTTGCTTGTCGTCAATCTCGTAGATTATACGATAGTTGCCTACTCGAATACGCCAGCCTTCACGCCCTGTCAACTTGAGGCAACCGGGTGGCCTGGGATCCTGGCTGAGCGTACGAATGGCGTCCCGCACACACTCGTACACCCCACTGGGAAGTTGAGCTAATTCCTTTTGAGCTCGCCGCAGAATCGAGACAGTGTAACTCATGGGCGATTTCGCTCGATTTCCGCAACTGCTTGCTCAAACGGGATTACTTCATCGCCAGAGGCCTTCGCTACGTCATAGGCGCGAATAGACTCTAACTCTTCCAACTCCTCAAGCAACCGTTGGTAATCCTCTATACTCAATAGCACACTGATGCGAGTACCATTCTCATCCACTACGTAACGTTTTCTGATGGTAATCATTAGGCTCACCTCCGTTTCTTCACCCAAGCAGTTTAGCAAAACGCAGTATACCTGTATTTCTTCGCAGCGTCAACTTGCAACCCGAGGCGCTCTAGCGGCCATCGCGGTAGGACTGCCAGTTGCCCGACAGCCCCCGCACGGATCCCGGCGTGCGGTATTATCGCACCGGGCTCTTCAGGCATACTC
>DYIS01000262.1 GCA_020723545.1 Ktedonobacter racemifer | reverse complement strand
CTACTCGCATTATACCAGGAAAGCCGTGAAAGTCAATAGATTTGCTGGTAAAAAAACCGCCAAATGAAAAAATAGGTGTTGACTTCTCCCATCAGGACGTGGTTCAGATGGACCATCACTTCAACATCATCTTCCTGGACATGTTCATGCCCGGGTGCGCAAGCCTCGTAGGAGGTCAGGCCTTGATCTCCATCGGCCAGCTATTGGGGGAAAAGACCGAGATGGAGTTCGCTAGGCATAGGGCGGTTCAAATGCTCCTCCGCCGGGATTGGCTCCAGCCCGACAGGGCTGTTGCTAAGACCTTGATCGCCAGGGCGATAGAGAACGAGGATGTTCGCCCTACCCGGCACTTCCACGAGATGATATGCAAAGAGATTATGGATGTGTTAAAATGAGCGTGTCCGGCCAAACGGCGGCAGCGAAAGGATGCGCTACGCGACCTCCTTGGCAAACCCCGGCGTGCCGTTTGCAGCCATCGCCTTTATATGCCACGACCGCGAAAGGAAGAACATGACCCGACGAGACAAACTTTTGGATCGCATCCTGCGCGGGACAGCCGACGCAAATATCCCCTTTGCTGAACTGTGTCAATTGCTACGTCGTTTGTGCTACGTCGTTTGGGATTTGAGGAACGGGTCCGCGGCAGCCACCATATCTTCACCAAAGAAGGTGTTGAGGAAATCCTGAACCTACAACCCAAAGGAGCAAAGGCGAGGCCGTATCAAGTGAAGCAAGTGCGCAATGTAATTCTCAAATACAAACTGGGAGGTGAAGATGATTCGGTATGAAGTAATTATCTATTGGAGTGAAGAAGACGAGGCCTTTATCGCGGAGGTGCCCGAGTTGCCAGGTTGCATGGCGGATGGTGCGACATATCAAGAAGCGCTTGCTAATGCGGAGGTTGTGATTCAAGAGTGGATTGAGACCGCACGAGAATTGGGGCGTCCAATTCCTGAACCGAAAGGGCGGCTGGTTTATGCATAGAACTTTCGGTAGAGGGTGACTTCTGCAAACATCCGCGTGCCGCTTACCCCTGTTCTGCCCGCCGAGCATTTTTCTGAGCCCAATCGTTTTCCCCGCTCTCGAACACGGAAGGGGCGCGGCGCAACCCTCTGCCGATGGGCGCTAAGATAAACCTATCGTCTCCAGGGAGGTGAGATGCCCTCCGTAGTAGCTCCTAGCCAGAAGCGGTGTACTGCGTCTTGCGGTATCGGGGGTGAAATGGTTGGGGCGAAGGAGCCAGCGTGGGCTGATGACATAGGGGCAAGAAGCTGGCTGTTTCGGGTTCAAAAGCTGAATTACTACGCTTAACTTACTCCTAAGCTTTCTGGACCAGAGGGTTTATTATGAAGGCGCATGAGGTACAAAAGTTGTGGTGGCTCCATGATGCCCTGTGGTACCAAGGGGCAGCTAAGAGGTTTGGTTACGAAGCCGCTAACGAGATCAATCAAGAGGTCATCCGGCCAATCGCCAAAAGGGTGATGAGGGGGGTTCTAACCGGTCTTGGCAAGGACATCGATAAGGCGAACCTTAGCCAAGAAGATATCCTGGCCTGTTTCCGGAAGGCTTCTGATCTGATGTGGCCGCCTCCCATGACGGAGTGGGGGTCTGAAATCATCGGTGAGGACATCCTTGAGGTGACGATTACTAAGTGTCACGCCATCAGGGGGATTCAGAGGATTGGGGCGACAAAGCAGTACCAATGCCCTTGCATCGCCGTTAGAGAGGGGTGGCTGGAGGCCCTAGGGGTAGAGGCCCAACAGGAAATCGCTGCTAGCATGAAGAACGGGAGCAAATCCTGCTTGATTCGCATCTGGCGCAAGAATGACAGGCTCTCTGCACTATGACACCCCATTTAGACAATTGGCAAGCTAATAAGCTGGTGAATGAGGTAAGTTATGACCAAGTGTGGATGTTTCTATACAATACCTTGCAAAGGCTTGACTTTTGCGGTATACTTTATGATGAAAGGTGAACAAGCCTTTCGAAAAACGGGGATGTCGGGTTTCGACAGGGGAGGAAGGTTAAGGAGAGCAAGCCGAGGCGCCCTAGTGATCTCGTTAAATAAGGGCAAAAATGTAACTGGCAGAACACCTGCCTACGCGTACGCCTACGCTGCCTAACGGCAACAAAGGATCGTGCGCCTAGCCGCTGAGACGGCTAGCGTCCATCCCAACCCCACTCTGATGGGTTGGGTTCGGGCGCGGAAAAGTCAGAGTGCGGCGGCTCCCATCGTCGATAAGGGTCGTCTAAGACCATCGGCTGGCCCGAGCCAACTCGGTCGGCAGAGGTAGCCCGGGCGAGAGCAAAGAGCCGACTAAGCTTGTAGTGCTTCTTGGCTCAGTCTTCTGGACGGGGGTTCAACTCCCCCCATCTCCACCAGACAACATCAGGCCGGTGGCCTCTTTCATAGTGAAAGGGCCACCGGCCTTTTTCATGGTGCCCTGTACAGTGCCCTATACGGCAAGAGGGTCGGCAGCGTCCCCGGCCTAGCGGAAGAGGAAGTACCAGGCGGCGGCAGCGCCCATGACCACAATGGCCAGGCCCCCGCCGATCACCGCGGCGATGATCATGGTCTTCATGGCCCCAGGCTGCGGCTCTTCCGGCAGCGTGTCGAAGGGCAATTCAAAGGCAGGGGCCGCGGGCTGGGGCGCTGGGGTCACCGCCACCGGGACAGGAGTACCGTGGATAGCCTGGTCGAACTCCTGGGCCATGTCCAGGGCCGTGGCATAGCGGTTGGCCGGGTCCTTGGCCAGGGCTTTTAGCAGGACCGCTTCCACCGCGTCTGGCAAGGAGGGCAGGATCGACCGGGGCGAGGGCGGCGCCTTGCTGATGTGCCCAAGGAGCACGGCGTAAGGCGTATCGGCCTTGAAGGGCACCCGGCCCACCACCATCTCGTAGAGCATCACGCCCAGGGAGTAGATGTCCGATGCCGCCGTGGCGGCCCGGCCGTCGGCCACCTCCGGGGCCATGTACTCCACCGTGCCCAGGCTGCGTCCTTCCTGGGTCAGGCTGGTGGCATCGCCGGCCTTGGCAATGCCGAAATCCACCAGGATGGGCCGGCCCGAGCTGTCAAATAGGACGTTGGAAGGCTTGATGTCCCGGTGGATGATCCCCCGCTTGTGGGCATAGTCCAGGGCGCTGGTGATCTGGGGCAATACCTTGGCCACGGTCTCCAGGGGCAACGGGCCGCTCTCCTGGACCATCTGCTTCAGGCTCTTGCCGTCCACGTACTCCATGGCGATGTAATAGGTGCTGTCTTGCTGGGCCACATCGTAGATGGTGACGATGTTGGGGTGATGGAGCCGGCCGGCGGTGGTGGCTTCTCGCAGGAAGCGCTGGACCAGCTCCTTGCTCACGGTAAGGTGTGCTGGCAGAACCTTGATGGCCACGTGCCGGTTCAGCGACGGCTGGTAGCCCTTATAGACCACCCCCATGCCACCCCGGCCGATCTCCTCGATGATCTCATACTGCCCGAGCTTTTGGCCCAGCAGGGTATCCATATCCAGCCTCCACGTGCGCGGTTCAGGCCAAATCATTTCACATTTCCCCGGGTTTGTCAATAGATTTCGCCGCCGGATTCCTCGCATTCCGAGGAGATGGACACCGCACACGGTTTCGTTGACCGGCTTTGGGGACTATGATACAATTCTTTGCTAGCGAGGCTTCACCTCAAACCGACGAGAGCATTCGCCGCAGAGCGCCGAGTTCGTTGCGATCTTTTCTTTACCATCAGTTCGTCCGAGGGTCGTACTGCCCGACGCCGGGGGCCCCAGTGCAACCGCGCCCCAACAACAAGAATAATAGTGGTTATTTTCAAGGGAGTTATCCATGCGCCGCGGCGCACCACGACGCATGAAAATGGCAACGTTATTTTCCAGAAGAGAGCGCAGAGAGGGTAGCAGGCCAATCGTATTGGCCGTGAGCCGCCCAACGCGGTTGGGCTCC
>DYIS01000261.1 GCA_020723545.1 Ktedonobacter racemifer | reverse complement strand
CTGAGGAGCAAGCAGGGTACTTTACCGCGAAGCAAGCAGCCAAGGCTGGCTTTTCGTGGGAGAGACTGTCTGACTATACTGACTCTGGTCGCTTCCTACGAGTAGCCCATGGAATCTACCGCCTGGCCCAGTTCCCCCCTTCTCCCTTCGAGGACCTCTTCGTTGCTTGGCTGAGAACGGGGCCCAGATCGGTGATTTCCCACGAAAGCGCCCTAGCTGTCTACGATCTATCGGACGTCCTTCCGGGTGAAATCCATGTCACCGTGCCTCGCTCAGCCTCTCGCAGGCGAGAGGGCATCCGTCAGCATACCAACCGTCTTAGCCCATCCGATGTAACAAAAAGGGAGGGCCTCCCAATTACAACAGTCCCACGGACCATCGCCGATGTTACGGCGTCGGGCCTAGCTGAGGAGCTGGTCCGCCAAGCAATCAGGGAAGCCATCGACCGAGGCCTCACTGATAGAGATTCCGTCCTTGCCGAAGCCGGCCAAAGGAGAGGCCGGGCCGCGAGGCTGATTAAGGAAACACTAGGCCGGCTAGAGGAGCCGCAATGAGGTACAGAACCGCCGCTGCGTTTAAGGCTGCCCTCCTTAACAGGTTGCGGGAAAGGAGCCTGAAAGGTGGTCCTCCCCTGGCCACTCTTAAGAAGATGGTGGCCTTTGACCGCTTCCTGGCCCGTCTCGTCAGGGGAGCTCCCGGCATGTGGACCCTTAAAGGTGGCCTTGCCCTCCAGTGGCGGATGGGGGTTCGCGCGAGGACTACAAAGGATGTTGATGCCACTCTAATCGGAAATCTAGAAGAGGCCCGCAGTAGGCTCATGCATGCTCCTTCGCTGGATTTGGGCGATTGGTTTCAATTTGAGGTTGGCAGGCCTAGGAAGGAGGCTACCGGGGCACCAGAGGCAGCTCTACGGTTTTCAATAAATTGCCTACTGGATGGGCGTAGCTTTGACCAGTTCCCTTTCGATGTGGGGGCAAGTGATCCCATTGGGAAGAATGTTCAGGAGGTCACCGGCCCTTCCCTTTTGGATTTTGCAGAAATTGCTCCGGCTACGGTGCCATGTTATCCACTCGATTCTCAGATTGCCGAAAAGTTGCACGCATACACTCGCCAATATTCGGGAGGGGGCAGCAGTAGAGTTAAGGACCTCGTGGATATTCTGCTCATAGCAAGTCTGGGAAGTTTGGACAGCCAATCTCTCATACGTGCCATCGGAGAAACGTTTCGGGCCAGGGGAACTCACCCCCTACCCCGTGACCTACCGGATCCCCCTGGCGGCTGGTCTAGTACCTACCGCAAGATGGTTAGGCAACTGAATCTTGGTTGGCCAACACTGGAAGAAGCCGCAGAAGCAGCGGCCCGCTTCTTGAATCCGGTGCTCCAAGGGACTGCGACAGGCAAGTGGGACCCGGGCACCTGGCAGTGGCACTGAAGGCCACGACTGAACGACAAGCACGATGCAGTACGCCGAGCTCCATTGCCACTCTTTCTACCCTCTTTTGGACGGGGCCTCCTCCCCGGAGGCCCTTCTGGGCCGGGCCGCCGAGCTGGGCATTAAGCACCTGGCCTTGACCGACCGCGACGGCCTGTGTCAGAGTTCTTGTCCCAATCCCGGGCATCTCCAGCCGTGGTACTGATTGCGCTTGGTTGACTCAGGTTGTATAATTGTCCCCAACGCGCTGGATCAGAGGGTGGGGAACAGGGGATAGGCAGGGCTGGCTGCTGATCATAACTCATCACCCGAGGAGATAATGCTCGCCAAGGTCAATAGCTGCGCGGTCATCGGGCTCCAGGGCGCTTTAGTCGAGGTGGAGGTGGACATCTCCCCCGGCCTCCCCTCCTTCACCATCGTGGGCCTGCCTGACATGGCCGTGCAGGAATCCAAGGAGCGGGTCCGGGCGGCCATCCGCAACTCCGGCTGCCTCTTCCCCGGCACCCGCATCACCGTGAACCTGGCCCCCGCCGACCTCAAAAAGGAAGGCCCCAGCTACGACCTACCCATAGCCATCGGCATACTCCTGGCCTCAGAACAGGTGATATTGGACTCGAACCCCACCATTTTCCTGGGCGAGCTCTCCCTGGACGGGAATCTGCGCCACACCAACGGCATCCTGCCCATGGTCTCCCTGGCCAAGGAAAAGGGCACGGAGACCATCTTCGTCCCCTCCGCCGACGCCAAAGAGGCCTCCCTGGTCCACGGCGTGCGCATCGTGCCGGCGGGAAGCCTGGCCGATCTGGTATTGCACCTGAGGGGCGACGTTGTCATAGCCCCCGCCGAGCCCCCGCAGGTGGAGATCACCGGCGATGCCGAGGGCTACGTGGATTTCTCCCTGATCAAGGGGCAGGAGCACGTGAAGCGGGCCATGGAGGTGGCCACGAACCCCAGTCCGTGCAAGCTACCGCTTGCAACTGAGTAAGTCCCTAGTCCTGGCAGATCATAACCTCGTATGCCAGGGAGGCCGGGAGCGCCAAGGTGACCTCGCCCCACGTCATGAGGCACACCTTCGCCACGCAATGCCCCTTGCAGAAGAAGGCCCCACAAGTAAATTTCGAAATTCGAATTTCGCAATTCGAAATTTACTTGTGGCCCAAAACCCAACTTCTCCCCTCAAATGCACCCCTACCGGTGCCGAAAGGCACCCACTCCGCCCCATCGCTGATTTTGGGACGAAGAGACATTGACTTCCCTCCTCAAAGGTGCTATAATTTAGGCGGATCCGCTTATTAACCACTTCCGCTTAAGTAGAGGTATGCCATGCTTGAATTCTTCTACCACCCCAACGAACGTGCCACCTTTGTAAACCGCCGCCGCGAGTTGGCCTTGCTTGACCAACTCAGGGAGCGCGTGGGACGCGGTGAGCCACAACGCCTGGCCATCTGGGGACAGCGGCGCATCGGCAAGACCTTGCTCCTCAAGGAGTTCTCGGCCCGCCTATTGGAGGCACATTGGCCGGGCCTCTTTGCCTACCTTGACCTGGAACCGATCATCAGTTCCCCCGAGAACTTTGCCCTGACCTATATCGGCCACATTCTTCACTGGTACCGGACCGGCTGGTCTGAGTTGCCGCCTCCGCTTTTTGACCTGAATGTCCTGCAACAGATCGCCGTGGATGCCCCGGAGCGTACCATCCGGGAGGCAGTGGCCACCCTTGCCTCCCATTTATCGCAAGAGAAGCCCCAGTACCATGCGCTCTTGACCCTGGCCTTCGAGTTCCCCAATCGCCTAAGCCTGGAAACCAATCGCCCGATGATCCTCATCCTGGATGAATTCCCTGAACTGCTGGCCTTGGAACGTTACCAAGGACTTCGCCCCCTCTCGCTCTTTCGCGGCCTCATGCAACAGGGGCGTATTTCTTACCTTTTGGCTAGCTCTGCCATATCGCTGATGACCTGGATGGTAGATAGCGCCGATAGCCCGCTCTTTGCCCAACTGGAACGCCTGGCCCTGGCCGCCCTGCCTGAGGAGGATACTCGCCAGTTGATCGCCCGACTGGCTGTAGAGGAATACGGCGCGGAGGTGGAGGATGAGATTATTCGCCTGTCGGGAGGACATCCCTACTACGTCCGCATCCTGGTGCGGGGGCTGGAGGACATGATCCACCTGCAGCAGATCGCCCCGTCGCGAGAGGCAGTGCGTTATGCTTTTCTCGCCGAGACCCTGGCGCCTGAGGGACGGATCGCCAGCTTCTGCCGGTACGTCTATGAGGTATCCTTGCGCAAGGCGACGGGCTATAGCACGCTGAAGGCGGTGCTGCAACTCCTGGCGGAGGAGGAAGACACGCCTGCGCACCTGGCTCGGCGACTGAAGGTCAGCCAGCCGGCGGTGTGGAGTTACCTGCGGCGACTGGAGGAGGTTGATCTCGTCGTCAAGGAAGAGGGGACTTTCCGCTATCGGGACCCAGTATTGCAGTTCTGGGTGGCAGCAACGACGCGGGGCATCCAGGTTGGTCCCTTCCCGCGACGTGAGGCGCTATCCGGGTTGGTTGATCTG
>DYIS01000260.1 GCA_020723545.1 Ktedonobacter racemifer | reverse complement strand
GGCCATTTCTCTTAAGGTTCAGGAGCTTGACTTATTCCTGATAGTATGCTGCGGTAAAAATGGCTTTTCGGCTGCGCTTCTAGTACTACAACCTCACTTAGGTCAAACAACCCCATATATTGTGGTTCGAGCCAAGTCTCCGATACAACATGTAGTGGCAAAACCATTAAGTACGGTTGTAGTACTAGCGACTGACCTCTGAGTCAAGAGTGGGGCAGGCTGCCCAATTTCGATTTGCGATTTTGGATTGAAAGGCAATCTGAAATCGAAAATCATCGTCGCTCACTGGCGAACCATTGCCCAATGTGATAAAATTAGAATGACCGCCTCGCTGGTTGATAAGGAGATCCCGAGGAAGGTCTTGCCAAAACGGATTCAACGAATCGAGGAGCGGTTTAGCGTCCGGAGGTGGTCCGATGGAGGAGCCAGAAGTCCAGGCAAAAGAGACCGAAGAGAAATTCAAATGCGACGACTGCCCGATCGTGATTCTCATGCGCAAGCATTCGGAACTGCGATCCATGTTCACGGGCAGAGTCCCCGGTGAGTTCTTTCAACACACCCGGGCCGCCCGCAAGGAGATGCTCCTGGCCATGCGCTCGCTGATAGATGCAGCGCTGGAGAAGCTAGAGCAGGAACCCGTCCCCAAGAAGAAGCGGGTCAGCAAGATCCCGGTGCAATAGCCTATCGGCCACGTTTGAGGATCCGGCCCGATAGCGCACCGGTATGCTCGCCGTCGTCCTGGGTTACTGTGCCGTTCACGACTACATGCGCGATGCCAACGGGATAGCGATGCGGCTCGGTGAAAGTGCCCTGGTCACTCACTGTCTTGGGGTCGAAGACCACAATGTCGGCGTGGTTGCCCTCCGCGATCACCCCTCTTTTGCTCAACCCCAGTTTAGCCGCTGGCTTCGAGGTCATTTTGGCCACCGCTTCTTCCCAGCCAAGGACGCCCAGCTCTCGCACGTATCGGCCCAGCACCCGCGGGAAGGTCCCGTAGGCGCGGGGATGGGGCTTTCCCTGGCTGGTGGGGCCGTAAGGCGCTTTGGCCGAGGCGTCGGAGCCCACCATGGTGGGTGGGTAGCGCATGACCGTCTGCACGTCATCCTCACACATGCTGAAGATTATCACCGCCAGGTTGCCCTCGTTGGCAATCAGCAAGTCGAAAGCGGCCTCCACCGGATCTCGGCCAAGGCTTTGGCTGATCTCACTGATCGACTTCCCCTCCAGGCCAGGATCGCTCCGGCAAGTGGCCAGGATTATGTTGTGCCACCCGGAGGCATTGGCCGGGTTTTCCCATCCCGGCCGGACGCTGCGCACCTCGCTGGCAATCCTGGCCCGCAACACAGGCTCCTTCAACCGCTCCACCATCGCCTCGTCTCCGCCCTCATGGACCCAGTCCGGCAGGACAACAGACAGCCCGGTGCTGGAGGCGGTATAGGGGTACTGGTCCAGGCTGACGTCTAACCCCCCATACCGCGCCTTCTCGATCAATTCCAGGCTTTGCTGGACTTTGCCCCAGTTGGCTTTGCCAGCGGCCTTGTGATGTGACAGTTCCACGGGGATGCCAGCTCTCTCGCCGATGGCAACGGCCTCTGCCACCGCCTCTATCAGCCTATCTCCCTCATTTCGGAGGTGGCTGGCATAAAGCCCGCCGTAGCTGGCCGCAACCTTGCTCAGCTCGACCAGCTCATCCAGTTCAGCATAACTTGAAGGAGGGTAGATGAGCCCGGTGGAGAGGCCAAAGGCGCCTGCTTCCATGGACTCGGCCAGGAGCGACATCATGGCCAGCATCTCCTCCTGCGTGGGAGGGCGCATGGCGTGGCCCATAACGCTGGCGCGCAAGGTACCATGGCCGATCAGGGTTACGACGTTGGCGGAGACGCCCTGCTCCCCCAGACGCTGGAACCACTCCTCAAGGGAGCGCCAGCTCAGCTCAACCCCGTAATGCTGCAACCGTTTTCTGGCCCCGATCTCCGCCTGCCCCTGCACCGGGGCCGCGGAGTCGCCACAGTTACCGCAGACCTCGGTAGTGATCCCTTGTCGGACCTTGCTCTCCATCTTTGGGTTTGCCAGAACCGTGTCGTCAGAATGAGTGTGGACGTCGATGAAGCCCGGAGCCGCCACCATTCCCGTCGCATCGATCGCGCGCCTGGTGTCTCTCCCACCAAGCTCGCCCACGCAGACGATGGAGTCACCCACCACTCCCAGGTCGGCCCTGAAGCCCTTCCTTCCAGTGCCATCTATGATCGTACCATTCAGGATGGTGAGGTCAAATATTGGGCCCCTCCTTTCGCGCCACGAAGATCATCTTCGCGCCATCGGCGGTGTATTCATCCAGATCGTAGGAGCCGTACACCTGTTCCACTCGGAACCCGCCCCTCTCCAACAGGTGCTGCATCTCAAAGCGATAGAAGTAGCGCTGCTTGATGGGCACCACCGTGCGCCTCAACTCACCGCTCGCGCCCACCTCGTCATAGAAGTAGGTCACGTGGTTCAGTTGCTGTGCGGGATCCACCCAGGAGCTCACCATTTTAGAGATCTTCCTCCCGGATACCGGATCAGTCAGCTCGCGCTCGAAGACCAAACGCCCGGCGCCCTCAAAGAGCAATGCAATATCCGGGTTGAACAGGTCCAGGACAAGGAGTCCCTTCTCCTCCAGATGAGCCCGGGCACATTCCAGTGCCATGGTCTGGTCTGATATGGTAAGCATGTGCATAAAGGTGTTGATGGGGCAGATGGCCAGGCGAAACCGGTCTTCAAGATGAAAGCTGCGCATGTCGGCCTGGAACACGTTGACCTCTGCTGAAAGCCCCGGTGCCGCCAGCTTGTCTCTGGCTATGGCCAACATGGCTGGAGAGTCGTCGATGCCCGTGACCCGAAAGCCGGCGCGGGCCAGGGGGATGAGCACCCTACCGGTCCCGCAGCCCAACTCCAGCACCGGCGAGCCGCACCGTTGGGCGAAGTTGCGGTAGAAGGCCAGGTCCTCGGTGAACTGGCTATATTCGAGCTCGTAGAAGCGCGCGATGGCATCGTATTCGCTCATAGTCGCACCCGGAAGCTCACCTCTTCAACCAGAAGAACAGCTCAATGAACAGAGCCACGCCCACCAGGAGCACGAAATTGGTGCGGTTGAGTGCTTCCAAGAGCAGCAGCCACGCGCTGACCGTCACCAGGGTGGTGACCAGCAAGCCGCGGCGAAGGGAAGCCCACACGCTGGGCTCAGTAAACTCGTCCCGGTTCAATCTTATGCTCAAAAGGTAGAATGCCACCGATAATGTCGGTAAGAGCGCCCAGACCAGGAACACAAAGAACAGGAGACGTGCCGAGGGATCGCTGGGCTCGGCATTGTTGATCAGGTATAGCCAGGCGGTCCAGCCCAGGATCGACATGGTGGTCAAGAAAACCACAGCCAGCTTATTGATCAACATTCAAGGCAATGGTTATCCAGCGTTTTCCAGTGAGGGCCGCGTGGGGCAATCATAGTACATGCGGGGGCCAAAAGCAAGGGGCAGGGGTGAGCCTGGCAGTAGCGGTTTATCTCCAGGCCAGGGCGATGGTGTCCTCCGCCTCCTCCCGCCATTCGTCGAACTGGTAGTCACCGTAGAAGGTCACGTTGCAGAAGCCAGCTTCCCTCAGGTCCTCTTCCAACTCCCGCCGGAAAATGGGCCTGAGCTGGGTGGAGTCCACCCGGTACTGCCACCGTGTATCTTCTTTGAAGAGTTGCAGGACGTTAAAGGTAAGGGTCTTTCGGTGAAAGTCCATGAACCGGAGGAAAAGCGCTTCTCGGCCTCCGATCGCCCTGGCGTCTAAGGGCATGAAGCGTATCTTCCCGGCCCAGACCCGGTCGTAGTTGCGGTTCTGGATCACCAGGATGCCGCCCGGCCTAAGAACGGCGTGCATGTCTTTCAAGGACGCCACGAGTTCTAAGCGCTTGATCATGTGAGGCAGCGAGTTGCCCAGACAAGTGACCGCATCGAGTCCCTGGCCGATC
>DYIS01000259.1 GCA_020723545.1 Ktedonobacter racemifer | reverse complement strand
GATATAGCGATAGTAGAAATCCCAGAAGCTGGCCGCGGCGACCACCGACACCACGCCCCAGAAAAGCGCCGAACCTCCCACCACAGGCCACCGCGCAACTTGAAAGATATTGACCTTGAAGAGGATGAATAGCGGTACTAGGATCACCGCGTCCAGGGCGGCGAAGAGGAGCGTGGTCAGCCAGATGTCTTGCGAGGTTACTTGCAGACCGGATGTTGGGTTGTAGGGGCTGTCGGTGACGATCTTGATCATGGGTCACTCTCACCTGGCTTCGGGGATGTACTCCCGGACGATGAGCACGGCGTTCTGCCCGCCGAAGCCGAAGGCGTTGACCATGGCCGCCTGCACGGGACAGCGACGGGCGATGTTGGGCACATAGTCCAGGTCACAGGCCGGGTCCGGGTGTTCCAGGTTGACCGTGGGTGGGACGAGGCCGTCCCGGATGGCAAGCACCGCCGCCAGGGCCGAGATGGCCCCCGCTGCCCCCAGGAGGTGTCCCACCATGGATTTGGTGGCGCTGATGGCCAGGTGGTTGGCGTGCGGCCCAAAGACATCCTTGATGGCCCGGGTCTCCACCACATCGTTCAGGGGCGTGCTGGTCCCGTGGGCGAAGATGACGTTGATCTCCTCGGGCCGCATTTGGGTGTATTCCAGGGCTCGGCGCATGGCCCGGGTGGCGCCGTCTCCGGCCGGATCCGGGGCGGTTATGTGGTGGGCATCGGCGGTTAGGGCGCCGCCGGCCACCTCGGCGTAGACCCGAGCACCCCTCCACCGGGCATGGGCTTCTGTCTCCAGGACCATGGCCACAGCCCCCTCACCCATGACGAAGCCGTCCCGATCCCGGTCGAAGGGGCGGCTGGCCCGGTCAGGCTCATCGTTGCGGCGGGAGAGGGCCCCGGCATTGGCCAGGCTGGCCATAGCCACGGGGGTAATGGCTGACTCCGTCCCGCCAGCGATGATGACCTGCGCCTCACCCCGGCGCAGGAGATGGGTGGCTTCCAAAAGGGCCTGGGTGCCACTGGCACAGGCCGAGGTCGAGGTGACCACCGGGCCCTTAGCGCCAAGGCTGATGGACACCAGGCAGGCAACGGCGTTGGCCATGACGTTGGGGACCACCAAAGGACCGACGCCCCGGGGCCCCTTTCTGGCCAGGATGTGGGAAGCCGCTTCCAATTCCTCGATCCCCCCCCCGCCGGTGTTCATGACCACACCGATTTTCTCAGCATTGGCCCGGTCAACAGTCACGCCGCCGTCCTCCAGGGCCATGCGGGCGGCGGCCAGGGCGAAGTGGGCCGAGCGGTGGGAGCGGCGGGCCTCCTTGAAGTCCATGTAGTCTCGGGGGTCAAAGCCCTTGACCTCGGCGGCAATGCGCACGGGGAAGCCCGTGGGGTCGAACCGGGTGATGGGCCCCACGCCGGAGATGCCATCTACCAGGTTGCGCCAGAACTCTTCCACAGTGAGGCCGATGGGGGTGACCGCCCCCAGGCCGGTGATGGCCACTCGCTGCATTTTCTCCTCCCTATCGTCTGCTGTTCATCCACCAGGCGCCCAGGGGTGGCCAGGGGATAACTGATGCGGGGCGGAACGAAGCGGACCTGGAAAGCGGCAAGGGCGAGAAGCCAATTGGTCACGAATTTTCCATTAACGGATGTCCGGCGTCGGCAGGGCCGGTTGCTGAAATAGCGCTACCCTCGTCGCGCTGACCGCCATGCGCCGCAGGTAATTTAGATATCCCTCCCGGACCCGCCGAGCCGAGGTGTAGGCCACCAGATCGGGGTCGAAGAGAACGCGGGCTACTCGATCCACCTGTGCGGAAAGGTAGAGATCATCGCCCAGCAGCCCACCGGGATCGAAACCCCGAAAGCCATCCACCTGCCAGAAGACGTGAGTCCGCACGGCGAAGTTGCTCCCCACCCACCAACTCCGGCCCATCCGGTTGGAGAGGGCCAGGGCCCAGGTGACCGGGTATTTCATGAGCAGCCGCTCGTGGGGCCGGCCGTCGGGCCAGTAGACCGGGCCGCAGAGGCCACCCAGGCCCGGGTCCCGGGCGAAGTGGGCCGCGATGTGCGCCAGCCAGGAGGGCGGCACCACCGTATCGGCATCGGTCGAGGCGATAATCTCTCCCCGCGCGGCCTCAAAGCCAGCCTGCCGGGCTCGGGCGATGCCCTTCACCGGCTCGTGGATCACCCGGGCGCCAAGGCGGCGGGCGATCTCTGCCGTGGCGTCGGTCGAGGCCTTGTCCACCACAATGACCTCGTAGCGGTCGGCGGGGTAAGCCTGCTCCCATAGCGCCTGCAGGCAGGCGGGTAGGTATTTCTCCTCGTCGTAGGCCGGGATCACGACAGAGATAAACATGGTCCTATCTCTCCTTCAGGGAAACGAGGCCTGGAACCCCGTTGGGGCCGGCGTCCCGCGTTTCGGGGCAGATGGGACACCGCTCCTGGTCAGAGAGGGCAACCCTTGGCTGGCAACATTCCATCCTTACCAGGACTGACGGCCTGCCGTGCCCATTTACCTGCCGAAAGGTATACGCGTCCAGGTGCGGGCACAGGAGAGCCTGCCCCCACTCGGCGATGGAGCAGGAGTAGCATAACTCCCGCTCCGAACCCACCGAGTAGAAGTTCACGCCTATGGCGCAACGAAACGGTGAATCCCCCGGCCAGCGAGGGTTGGACTCCAGAAACGGACAATCCCTTAGCATTGGCCTATCTCCCCTCATGATTTCCGGGCTGGTGTCTTGAGCTTGGGGAAAAAGATAAGACAAAAATCGCCCAAAAAGGCCAGCATAAGCTTAAGTCTCGATGAGCCGCATCACCTCCTGAGTGAAGTCGGATAGTCGCTCTTTGTTCTCAGTGCTCAGCCGGGCCAGATGGACCTGGTATTTCCGGCTATATGAGAGGAGCAAAGAGGTGATGCGCCGGTTAGCCCGCTCAACGAAGGTCAGGCCCAGGGTCAGGCCGGCCAGGGCGTTAAGCCCTAGCTCGCCCGGCAAGCCCAGGGCACGCAGGCTCTCCAGAAGGCTGCTTGTTCTCGCCTCTTCCCTCAACTGATGGAGGTTCAAGAGCACGGCGGTGATCATCTCCGTGGCATAGAGCATAGGCGACTTGCGTTCGGGGATGCGGAGCAGGATCTGGTCCAGCAAGCTCCGGTAGTCCGTGCCTCTGCCCTCCCGTAGCGCCTGCAGGATGCGCTCCTTGACCGCCTCCCACCCCTCTCGATCCCAGTCCTCGCCTGCCCATTGAGCGATCACCGTGGTGGCCTTCCCGGTGGGGGAGAAGACGATGTTGGAGCGACCTGGCCCGGTCTCCGGCAAGATGTACTCCGAGTTGACCAGGCCTCGCTCCTCCAGCAGGCGCAACATATCGTAGGCGGTCATAGGACTGACTCCCAGTCGCTCGGCCACGACCGAGTAATGCAGGGGCTGTCGGGCCTCCTGATAGAGGTCCAGAAACTTACCCAGAAATTCTCGCTGTCGCCCGGTGAGCTTCATGGCCAAGCCTCTTTTGGAAATATGTCTATAAAGGCATAAACTCCTTAAAAAACAAAAATATTATAGCATGCCATCCGTTTCCTGTCAACTTTAGATGGGCGATGAGATCTGGAACAAATCTCGACGTTGTTGTATAATACGCTAACTATCTCGCCGATGGTCCTAAAAGGTTGTGACCACGAAAGCGCCGGAAAACCATCGTCATGCCGCTTTGGCCTTTTGTTCCGTATCCTTTCCTGCCAAGCGGTGTTATAACCGCTGAAGTCCGTGGTCTTCAGCCAGACGACTCGGTCCTAAAGGCTCCTTCTAGTACGTGCGATAGGTCCTTGGCCTGAAAACCTTTTGCTCGGGAGGAATACCCTAATGAGACGAGTAGTCGTCACCGGCATGGGTGCCATCACTCCAGTGGGCCGTGATGTCCCTTCGACCTGGGAGGCCTTGCTGGCAGGCCGTTCCGGCGTGGCTGACATCACCCTTTTCGACGCCAGCCCCTTTGAGGTGCGTTTGGCCGCCG
>DYIS01000258.1 GCA_020723545.1 Ktedonobacter racemifer | reverse complement strand
CCTTGACTGTTTAGGACTTACACCTATGACACCTTGCCGGTTTTGACCGGCGCACTGAAGCTTTGCCTCAAACCGACGAGAGCGCTCACCGCCCAAATAGCAGATAGCAGATAGCAGGGAGCGCGTAGCTGCTTTCTCTGCGTCCTTAGCGGCCTGCGGTGAAAATCTTGCCTCATTTGGCTGGTACACCTTCCAGGTGTTTCCTCGCTTCACCTGGAAGGTGTACCAGCTAGGATTCACCCTATGAAGGCGCTTGGTAAAGAAAGCCCACAGCCATGCCACAGGGTAGGCCATCAACTAGCGGCCAGGTGAGGCCCGGCGACGTCACCACGGTCCGGGCCGCCATGGAGGTCCTGGCAGAGCGGGGCCGGAAGGGCTGGTTCGCCCGGCTGCTCCCCTTCCTGGGCCCGGCCTTCGTCGCCAGTGTGGCCTACGTGGACCCCGGCAATTTCGCCACCAACATCCAGGTGGGCGCCCGGTTCGGCTACACGCTCCTGTGGGTGGTCTTTGCCTCGAACCTCATGGCCATGCTCACCCTGGCGCTCTCAGCCAAACTGGGCATCGCCACCGGCCGCAACCTGGCCGAGCTCTGCCGGGAGCACTTCCCGGCCCCGGTGGTGTGGGGGATGTGGGCGCTCATGGAAGCGGTGGCCATGGCCACCGACCTGGCCGAGTTCCTGGGGGCGGCCATCGGGCTCAACCTCTTGTTTCACATCCCGCTCCTGGCGGCCGGGCTCCTGACCGCCATCGCCACCTTTGTCATCCTGGGCCTGGAGCGCTACGGCTTTCGGCCCCTGGAGGCCATCATCACCTCGCTGGTGGGCGTCATCGCGATCTCTTACCTGGTGGAGGTGGTGCTGGCCGGCGCCGATTGGGGGCAGATCGCCTTCCACAGCGTCGTGCCCCAGTTCGCCGGCCCCGAGAGCGTGCTCCTGGCTTGCGGCATCCTGGGCGCCACCGTCATGCCCCACGTAATCTTCCTGCACTCCTCCCTGACCCAGGGGCGCATCGTGACCAGGGACCCGCAGCAACTGCGCCGTCTCTTCCACTTCGAGCTGGTGGACGTGGTCATGGCCATGAGCCTGGCGGGCCTGGTGAACGCCGCCATGCTCATCATGGCCGCCTCAGCCTTCTACGCCAAGGGCCTGACGACCATCGGCACCCTGGAGGAAGCGCACCGCACCCTGGCTCCACTTCTTGGGAGCGCAGCCAGCCATGTGTTTGCCGTTTCCCTCCTGGCTTCCGGCCTCTCGTCCTCCACCGTGGGCACCATGTCGGGGCAGGTGGTCATGCAGGGCTTTCTTCACCGGCAGATCCCGCCCTGGCTGCGGCGGCTGGTCACCATGCTGCCATCCCTTATCGTCATCGCCATGGGCCTGGAGCCCACGCGGACGCTGGTCATCAGCCAGGTGGTGCTGAGCTTCGGGCTTCCCTTCGCGCTCATCCCACTGGTGATGTTCACGCGCCGCCGTGACCTGATGGGGGTGCTGGTCAACCGCCGGCTGACCAGCACCCTGGCCAGCATCGTCGCCGGGTTGATCGTGGCGCTCAATCTCTTTCTGTTGTATCAGACCTTCTTTGGAGGAGCGAGCTGATGTTCAAGCACATCCTGGTTCCGCTGGATGGGTCGCGCCTGGCCGAGTCGGTCCTCCCCGCCGCCCTTCTGCTGGCCCGGCGCTTCCAGGCCCGGATCACCCTGGTTCACGTCATAGAAGAACGCCCTCCAGCCACGATTCACGGCGAGCGTCACCTGGCAAACGCGGCGGAGGCGGAGGCCTACCTGAACGAGACCGCGCGGCGTCTGAGGCGGGAGGGCATTCAGGCCGAAACGCACGTTCACAGCAAAGAAGAGGACAATGTGGCGCGCGGCATCGCCGAGCACCTGGAGGAGCTGGGGCCCGACCTGATCGTCATCTCGGCCCATGGGAGCGGCGGCCTCCGCGATACCCTGATCGGCAGCATCGCCCAGCAGGTGTTGCAGCGCTCCACCCGGCCGATCCTGCTGGTTCGGCCCACGGCCACTGGTGAGCCGCCGCCCTTCGCCTGCCGGAGGCTGCTTCTGCCGCTGGACGGCGAGGCGGCCCACGAGGCGGCGGTGCCGCTGGCCGCCGCCGTCGCTGGGGCCTGTGGCTCCGACGTTCACCTGGTCCTGGTGGTGCCAACGCTGGGCACGCTATCGGGCGAAGAGGCGGCCGCCGGGATGTTGATGCCGTCGGCCACCCGGGCTCTCCTGGACCTGGCCGAGCAAGGCGGCGAGGGGTACCTCTGCCGCATCGCTGAGGAGTTGAGGGCGGCGGGGCTGTCCGTGTCCCTCGAAGTATGCCGGGGTGATCCCGCCTCGGAGGTGGTCCAGGCGGCGGAGCGGGCGGGTGCCGACCTCATCGTCATGGCCACTCACGGCCGGGTTGCCGCCGGTGCCTTCTGGGCCGGCAGCGTGGCCCCCAAGGTGTTCGGTCGCCTTAACCGGCCGCTCTTGTTGGTTCGGGTGATCCCCTGATACACCTGGAAGGTGTATCAGCTTGACACCTTCCATTCACTCGGTCTAGAACGAGATGCTTAATTGCCTCTAGACTTCTGGCATAGTAAAATCCCAGGAAGAGCAAGGTGTTGAACGAAGCCCGCACGCGGGGACGCGAGAACTTGTTCTCGGCGAATCGTGCCCCACAGTGGGGCAAACCCCAAGCTCGGGCGTCCGTAGAACAAGTTGCCAACTTGTCCCACGGGGAACATTGATCTTCGTTCAACACCCTCAGAAAGAGATCGTGGCCGCCGACTACTACGACCTGGCTGTGGCTGGCGGCGTCGACCGGTTCCCGGCCTATGCGCAGCGGGTGCGTCAGGCGACACGCACGGCTTTCCTGATCATCGCTAAACCAGGAGAGCCCACGCCGCGTCTGGAGCAAGACCTGATCCGCTTGGGGGTGTCTTTTGATAAGCGGGACCTGCCACCCTACGTGGTCTACGTTCCTACCTCCAGGCACGTAGAGCCCGCCGAGGTGGTGGACGGGCTGGCTTTTCCGTGCTGAGAACGATACCCTGATACGCCTTCCAGGTGCCAAGCCAGTACACCTTCCAGGTGTATTGATTGACCAAACCACCATCTTAGATGCAGGTTAGCGCGCGCAAAGGTGGCCGCCACTCTAAATCCCGAGGTGCTCTAAATTCCGGGGACACAATACACAACTATTGACGTTGGTGAGGCGCATCGGCGTTACGCGCGGCTGGTTAGCTTTAGGGGGCTTAGACGAAAATCATCTACTGACCGCAGTGCGCTACATGGGGCTTAACCCGGTTCGAGTGGGATTGGTAAGGGTTGCCTGGGCCTACCCTTAGCCTTCCTGCTTTAATTCCTTTGTCGGGTCATCGGCAGCAACGGTCACGCTTTCTGCAGAGAAGAGAAGCCGCTTGCCGCAGCCTCGCCAGCCACCCTTCTTATCTGACATGATGCCCGTGTAAAGACTAACCTGGTCACCCTTAATAACCGCATATTTGCCAGTAGTTTCCTTGCCTGTCTTCTTGTCTACCACCTTGACGCTCATCACTGCCTCCTTTGATGATTTTTTTCCTTATCTCCAAATCGGCCAACTGGGCTATTGCCTATTCTACTTCCCTTCTAACTCCCTGTCCATTGGCGGAAAGTCTGTTTGACTTCTCTAAGCAATTGGCGGTGTATTCTCAAATTAAGGGGCGTGGAATCCTCCCAGGAGAGAGGCCTAGACTCACCCTAAAAGGAGAAGATGCCATATCCACAGGTAACTATACCAAGACCGCTGAATTGAGTCAAGAACGATTTGCAGATCACCCTAACACCCCTTCCAGGCATCTTAGCTTGACACCTTCCATAATTACTCAGTCTAGCCTTCTGGCATAGTCAATTTGGTCGTGAACAATCAAGCTAGTAGACTTTCCAGAGGTACTTGTGTTCCAGTTCAGGACAATGATCGCAATTTTAGTGTCATTGACCGCCCTATACTGTACCAGGCATAGCCGCCCCATGTGTACCACCCA
>DYIS01000257.1 GCA_020723545.1 Ktedonobacter racemifer | reverse complement strand
TGCTACCGGGCCCTCTGGCGGTTACCCGGACCGGACTTCCACCGGTTGGCCATGCGACACTTAATCTGGGCACTCGTAGGGTCAGGTTTTGTGTAAAATCTCAGGGTTTGGTATCCTCCGGAACCTTAATGCGGAACTGCGCTAGCTCATCCTTTCTTTGCGCGGCCGGGTCTGTCCATTAATAACCAGCCAACGAGCACCGGGCAGGCAGCGAGCACAGCCGGTAACCCAAAGATACGCAGAGTGCTCTCCGCAAGAAAGACCAACGCCTTGCTGCGATCCCAGTACCCCTGGGCAATGTGTCCTTCTGCATACGATAGAGCGTAGCTCATGGTACTCCACGCCCAGGGAGCTATTGACCACTCAGCAAGGATCACTGCTACTGCGAGAGCTACGAGGATGACAGTCCGGGCAATGTGTCCAAGCCACCACCCTCGCGCTGGTATTCTACTGGAAATTCTCAAGCCCAAGTTTCTCCATCGCCGCGAAGGCAGGCGGCACCAAGACGGCGAGTCGTCTGCGGTCGATGCCACGCATGGTTTTCGCAATGCGGGCCGCAACCGCTGAGCGGGTGACGTCAGCCAGGAACACGGCAGGGTCGGTTGCTAACTGCTCGTACGCAACTGCATCGATTTGGCCGTCCACGACGATCACGCCACGGACCTCGGTCACGCTTTTCCCTTTGGCAGCGAGGTGATCGAGGGTAAGCTGGAGATCGGGCATGGATACCAGTTCTCCGCGCGACGGGGCGGCACCGAGTGTCCAAGAACGCCCGTCCGATCCGGCCGCGCGGAACTGGTAGTCCTTGATGCGTAGAGGGACCGTGGCTGCCCAGACGCGGAACTTGTCGACGGGCAGCGGTCTACGGAACGAGACGGAAACAGACAGTACCTCCTGCCCGTCGGCTGCAAGTTGGCGTGCCAGTGCTCGATTCGTCTCAGCGTAGCGACGGAGATCGGCCACGGCGGCACGGTCGTAGTCGACATTGGCGTGCACAAATCCATCGGGGTCTGTAATGATGGTGTAGCTCCAGCCATCAAAGTGGGCCTGGGCGATGTGTTGGGGCGTGCCGCTGGCAGTATATGCCATTACGAAGCTGGCGATTGCAGCGAGGGCTAGAACCAATCCGACCCGCGGGTGAGCGAGTCCGAAGATGAAGATCCTTCTCATCAATGGCACCTCCCTTGGTCATTCGGGTTGTGGAGGGAGTCGTCGCTCTCGAAGCACCACTTGGTGTGGTACTCCTTGTTGCTGGAGAAATACGTGTCGTAGGTGACCTCCCCAGCTGGCGAACTACCACTCTGGTCTTGGAACCGGCCACCGACATCGTACAGTTGATATGCCACGATGTTGAACCGCGGATAGTAGATACGCAGTTCATTGTCAGGGCCGCTCGTCCAAAACACACAGTCAGCCCACTTGTGGTACTTGTACACTCCGGCAATGTTAGCCCACCAGTACCCTGTGAAGTTGAATCTCTCGCCGCAATTGCTGTCCGGCTTAAAGATGTGGAAGACGGTCTGCGGGTCATTACCTTGGCTGTTGAGCTGGATGGCACGATTCCCGTCCCACCAGACATTATCCGCATCAGCATCGAGGTAGCGGCCCGAATAGTCGCGGAGCATCTGACCCCACTTCTCGCCTTCGTTTGGGGCCCACCAATTGCTCCCATAGAACTTGCCAAAGTAGGTCCAGGCAAGCACCCCGGAAACTGTCCCAAGCAGAAGCGCCACCACCAAAGCAAAGCTGAGGAAACCTTTGCGCATGTGTACTATTTCCTCCTTGTTAAGCAATAGATTGGACCAAGTGCCGCCCGTCACGACGGAAGTCCAGGTCAGCCTGTTGTGAGGACTCGGTATCCCCACTGGAGTAGCCCTCGCTGTAACATCACCTCCCTGCTAATTCGATGCCCTGGTGGCAAGCAGCAAGCAACCAGTGATTTGATGTTCTCCCTGTCACGAGCGCATTCGACCCGCCTCCTTCTGTCCGTCAAGAGCATAGCATCGGCAACTTTCGACCTGAACGCTCTAAAACGAAGCCACCCCAAGCTACGGTGATCGCGGCAGTATTGAAGCTGCAAGAACTAATGAAGACGTTGCAGTTTTTCTCCTTGGGCACCTTCAGTTTACCACAGATCAAGCCCTCTGTCCCCAGGGAAATCCCTAGTTTTTCACCTGGGGATTTCCCTGGGATCCGGCTGCCCCACACTTAACCCCGAATTCTCCACCCACACGATGGCTTCCGAGCGCGAACCGACGCCAAGTTTGCCAAAGATGTTTGTCACGTGGTATTCCACCGTCTTCTCGCTGATCCCCATCTCACGTGCAATCTGCTTGTTGCTTTGCCCCACTACCACCAGCAGCAGCACTTCACGCTCGCGCTCGGTCAAGCGCTCCCACCGCTCTTTTACCTCTTCCTGCCAGCGTCGGGCGCGTGTAACCTGTTCCGCCGTCCATAAGCTCTCCTCCCGCGCCGCTGCCCGCACTGCCGCCACAATCACCCCCGGGGCCTCTTCTTTCACCAAGTAACCCACTGCCCCCGCTGCTATCATCCCCTGCACGTACTTCTCGTCTCTGTAGGCACTGAGGGCCAGTATCCGTGTCGGCAAACCCCGTCGCTGTACCTCCGCTGCCACCTCTACCCCGGCCATCCCCGGCAACAGGCAATCCAGTACGGCCACCTCTGGCTGAAAGGCCTCGATTTGGGCCAGGGCTTCCTCGCCCTCCCCTGCCTCACCCACCACCTGAATATCCGGCGCCTGCTCCAGGAGTACCCGCAACCCCACCCGCAGGGCCGGATGATCGTCAGCTAGCAAGACACGGATCTTTCCTTCCATGCGCACTCCTAACTCGTAGGGCGGGTTGTCAACCCGCCCTACCTCGCATAACTCCAAGGCCATTCCTCCGAGGTGGAAACCAAGCCTGCCTTCACCGGGTTGTTAAATACATAGGAGACGACCCGACAAAACTCCGCTTCGTCCCGCACAACGTGATCGTAACTCTCCTGCTGCCAAAAAGCACCTTCACGCCCCAATAGGCGATTGGCTTCCCGAGCTGTGTAGCGTTTGAGGGAGTGCAAAATACTCGTTAGAGAATGATAGGTTCCATCCGGCTTCTCCAATGGTGTACAAACCACATGAACGTGGTTCGGTATGATGCAGAAGGCATGAAGCACGTATACCCGACCAACCCGGTAGTGCAGGCTTTCAGCCACGAGAGCCGCAACGCGCGAATCCCCCAGCCATTGAGGACTCTCTCGAGATGTATCTAATGCTGTATCCCACTTCCCAAAGAGCCGACGTTCCTCCAGATAGGCTCGCCTGGTGCACTCTTTAGGGTCAGGAATTCGGTCAAGGATTTTCTCTACCTGTCGCCGTTCGTTCATCAGTTGCTCGATGAGATACCGGGGAAGAGAATCTGCCAAACGGAAAGTGATAAACACCGTCGAACCCGGTGGTTGAATGTGCGGCAGGTGACGGCGATAGAATGGCCGGTAGATCGGGTATTTCATGAGCCCTCCTCCGTTAAGCGGGTTGGCAACCCGCTCTACCTTTGCAATAGCGTGTCCAACTCCTCAGCCGCATCGATCAGGCGGCCGGGTCGTCGGCTGAGGCTGAACCAATCCCACTGGGCATCACCCAGGGGACCATCCAGAAACCAGCAAAGGGCGAGAACCTGAGGCTCCCCGTTGATCACCTCGAGGGCAGTCGTCAGCCATCCCCGGAGGTAGTTCTGGGCCGGGGGAGTCCCCTCATCGGGGGCAAAGGTGTTGGTGGAAGAGATATAGACCGGCAGCCCCCTGGTGGTGGGATAGGCATAGATGATGGCCAGCCACTCCTGGTAGACGCGGAAGCCGGCCTGGGCTCCCCCCCACGCCGCCCGCCGCAGGTCCAGGCGGGGCTCCTCGGCCCCACCTCGCCCGGCCAGTTCCGGTGCACCAGGGCGACCTGGGGCCTGGACGGCGAAGCCATCGGGTGCAGCCAGGGAGATGACCGCAGCCGCCCTCGCCCGCGCCCCCGCGTCCAGGGCCACCACCAGGCTGTTC
>DYIS01000256.1:2549-4098 GCA_020723545.1 Ktedonobacter racemifer | reverse complement strand
CATAGAGAAACTATAACAGAAATGTTCTTATAAATCAAGACCTGACCCCACAAGCCCACCGTCGACCGGGTGGGCGGCGCCGTGGATGCCATGAAGGCCGCAGGCCTAACCATCGTTGCCCAGCAGCCGGCCAACAGCCTGCGAGACCTGGCCCAGACGGTGATGGAGAACATCCTGACCGCTAACCCGGACGTAGCCGCCGTCTTTGCCAGCAACGACCTGATGGCCCTGGGGGCCATGGAGGCCATCAAGGCGGCCAAGAAGAAGGTCATCGTGGTGGGCTTCGACGCCAATCCCGATGCGGCCAAGTCCATCCTGGCCGGGGAGATGTCGGCCTCAATCGCCCAGAGCCCCTACAACATGGGGAAATTCGGCGTGGAGAACGCGGTCAAGGTGCTGAAAGGCGAGACCATCTCCAAGCGCATCGACACCGGCACGCTCCTGGTGGACAAGTCCAACGCCGATAAGTACAAGTAGCCCTTGCCTCTCCTGGTCGCGGAGGGCCGGTTCGTAGCCTGATGTCACGCTGGTAGTCTCCCCATAACTTCACCGGTTGTGGGGAGGCTACATTTTTTGCGCCCCAACCGGCATTAAGCTATGCGCCCTCGGCTAACGGCCATCTGCCATCCGCCGAAAGGTACCATATCCTTGCGCCTCGGAAGGAAAAGTGTTACACTCTCCGGGCCATTCTCGAAGGGGGACACGATTTCGATGCAAGTTGCGATCATCGGCGGCGGGATGACCGGGCTCGGCGCCGCCTACGAGCTCGCCAAGCGCGGTATCCGGAGCACGGTGTACGAGCGCGATGAGGTCCTGGGGGGCCTGGCGGGCTCATTCAAGGTCAACGGGGTCTATCTGGAGAAGTTCTATCACCACCTGTTCACCAGCGATGCGGAGATGGTGCGCCTGCTAGGGGAGCTGGGCCTGAGCGACAAGTTGCAGTGGAATTCCACCGCCACCAGCCTATATGCCGTGAGCCGCATCTTCCGGCTGGCGACGCCCATGGACGTATTGCGTTTTAAGCCTCTCGGCTTCTCCAACCGCGTCCGCCTGGGGCTCCTGGCCATCGCGCCCAGGTTGGTCCGAGACTGGCGGAAGCTCGAGGGCATCACCGCGAAAGAATGGCTGGTGGGGCTGGCTGGTGAGGACGTTTTCCGGGTGGTGTGGGAGCCCCTCCTGCGCAGCAAGTTCGGCAGCTATGCCGACCAGGTGGCGGCGGTCTGGTTCTGGAACAAGCTGAAACTGCGCGGCGGCTCCCGCGGCAAGGAACAGGCGGAGAAGCTGGGCTATCTGAGAGGTGGCTTTGGACAGGTGATAGAGGCCTGGGAAAGACGGCTGCTAGAGATGGGGGTGGAACTCCTGACCTCCACGCCGGCGCAGGAGATACGGGTTGACGGCGGCAAAGCGGTTGGGGTGGTCGCCCGCGGGAGCCTCCGGCCCTTCGACGCCGTGCTGGTTACCACCGCACCGGCGATTCTCGCCCAGATTACGCCCGGTCTTCCGGAGAGCTACCGCCGCCAGCTCTCAAGACTGCTATATCTTGCCAACG
>DYIS01000256.1:0-2539 GCA_020723545.1 Ktedonobacter racemifer | reverse complement strand
TGCTTGGTGATGAAGCTCAGGCGCAGCCTGAGCAGCACGTACTGGCTTAACATAGCAGACCCGGCGATCCCCTTCGTAGCGGTCATCGAACACACTAACATGCAAAGGCCTGAGGAGTATGGAGGTCGCCATCTGGCCTACCTTTCCCGCTACATGGACCCGCAGGACCGCTACTACCGCCTATCGGCCGAGGAGCTCTTTGCCGACTACTTGCCATACCTTAAAAGGATGTTCCCCGAGTTCGATCCCGCGTGGGTGGAGGAGAAGTGGGCCTGGCGAGAGCTCTATACCCAGCCGGTGATCGTCAAGCACTACTCGCAGCTCCGGCCGGATTTTAAAACGCCCGTCGAGCGTCTCTGGCTCTCCTGCATGGCCCAGGTATACCCTCAAGACCGGGGCATGAACTACGCCGTGCTCTGGGGGAAAAAGGTGGTGGAGGCCATGCTGCTTGGTTAGTCTCCCCATTTCCTGGTCAGCAGGACAACCGAGCTGAACCCGCTCAAGAGCGCCACGGTCAGGGCCGTCTGCGCCAGGCCCAGGACCGGGATCAGGAGGGCGCCGGTAGCCAAAGCCCCCACCGAGGCGCCCACCAGGTCGACGGCGTAGAGGATGCCCGCGGCCCGGCTCGCTCCTGTCCCCTGGCCCACGTAGAGAGCGCTGGCCAGGGGGAAGGCTGCCCCAACCAGGCCACCGGCGATTATGGTCAGGCCAGGAAAGACCACCTGGGCGGAAAGGAATCCGTAAGAGCCGGCCGGCCCGGCGGCCAAAAGGGAGAAGGTGGGCGGGAGCAGCAGGGAGTAAGCCGCGGCCACACCCAGGATGAGGGCCAACCGCCGGCGGTTGGCCCGCGCCTCTTCCGCCCTGACCCTGGTAGCCCACCAACTGCCAGCGGTCAGCCCCACCATGAAAGCGGTGACGACCAGCGCGATCTGGTGGTACACGTAGCCGTGGAGCACCTGAAAGGCAAAGACCAACACCACTTCCCAGGCCATCCCTGCCCCGCCCAGGACCGCCAGGCCCAGGGGTACGGCGGCCCTGGGTGGCGTGATGCCGGTCACCAGCGCCAGGCTGACGGTTGCCAGAGCCAAGAGAACGAGAAGCCAGACGGAGCGACAGGCAAGGGCTCCCCGGAGAATGTCTCTTAGCCCGGCCGAATACTGGCCGCTCCAGAGGACCAGGTCATAGTAGAGCCCGATGGGCTCGAAGTCACGGTTCAAGAGGGCTGGACCGCCGAAGGTCCGCCGGGCGTACTCCAGCCTCTCCGGCGACAGGCGCAGGCTGAGATGCGATGGGGTCAAGAGGGCGGTCTCGATGTGTCGCTCCTGCCACCTTTCCATGAGGGTGGAAGTCTCGGCCGTGAGCACCCCCGACCGAGGAGAAGCCAACACCAGGGCATAGTCGTCGGGTAACACCAGGACCTCGGCGAAAACCTCCTTCACCGTGCGATAGACGCAGGCATCCAGGCGTTGCATCTCCTGGCTGGGGTAGTTCTCGGCGGAGATTATACCCATGGAAAAGACTCCGTCGTCCTGCAGGACCCGCCGGACGGCCTGCAGGAACTCCAGGGTGTATAGCCGGTTCACCTGGGCGGTGAAGGGGTGGGGGACTGCCAGAAGGACCACGTCGTAGCGGGGTTTTTGGGTAGCCTGGCCCTGAACGTAGAGCCGGCCATCCAGAAAATGCATGGCCACCCTGCGGTCCCGAAGGGCCGGGCGGTCGGCCGTGGGGAGGAAGCGTTGGGCGGTTTCAATGAGGGTGGGGTCCAGTTCGACGTAGTCCACCGACTCCACCGGGTGCTTCAGGATCTCCCGGAGAAGGCCGCTGGTCCCTCCGCCGATGAGCAAAACCCGCCGTGGTTGGGGGTGTTCCAATAGCACATAGTGGGCCCCCTCCTCGGCGGCCAGGAAATCCTCGGTGGTGGAGAGCAGAAGGCCGTTTTCGAAGAAGCTATACTGGCCGCCCCGCGCGGTCACCGCCAGATTGCCATAGATGGAATCCCGGCTCTCCACCAGCTCGTACCCCCGCCACCTCTGGCGAAGGGAGAGGTCCTGCAGAAATGCTGCGGCGGGAAGGATCAAGAGGACGGCAGCAAGGGCAAAGGGTAAAGGCCAAAGATGGACCAGCCTTCCCCGTGATCCCCGGATTTCCCCCTCTCTCCCTTTGGCTCCCTTCCGCACTCTCCATGCCGAGGCCAGGTTCAGGGCGCTCAGCCCCAGGACGATCTGCCAGGGATCGAAACGATAGAGGAGCACGAAGCTACTTAAGAGCCCTCCGGCAACCGAGCCCACTGACTCGTAGAGGTAAACCTTTCCGGCGCTCAGCCGGCCTGCTGCCATCTGGCAGGCCGCAGTGAAGGACCACCCCAGGAGGATACACAGGGGGGCCAGGGCCACGAAGCTCCAGATCAGCATGGGGAAAAAGCCGAAGACCTCCCCGGGCAGCGCACCGGCAAGGCTCCGGATATTGCGGACGAAGAGGATCTCCAGGGGCAGGACCAGCGCCACCGCGACTTGCAAGGCGCTGAATGGGCCGGGTTTTT
>DYIS01000255.1:1894-4121 GCA_020723545.1 Ktedonobacter racemifer | reverse complement strand
CCGTTCCGTCTCGGCCCTCTTGCGCTCGGTGATGTCCATGAAGATCACGGCAAACTGCCCTGGCCGGGGGCGATAAGCGGTGACCGCATAATGCCGGCTCAGATCCCGGCTGTAATTCTCAAAATGGATGGTCTCGCCGCTGTCAACCACATGACCGTAACGCTCAATCCAGAGATCATCGGTTTCCGGCAGGACATCGAGAACCGTTTTGCCGATCAGTTCCCCGGCCTTGAGCCCGGTCAACCTCTCAAAGGCGGGATTGACTTCCAGGAAACGGTAGTTGCAGGGCGAACCGTTTGCGTCACGCAGGATCTCGTGCAGGGCGAAGGCCGAGTCCATGGCCGCAAAGAGCAGACGGTAACGCTCTTCACTGTTGCGCAGCGCCTCCTCGGCCAGCCTGCGCTCGGTGATGTTCATGATGTTGCCGACTATCCGCACCACTTTACCTGCCTCCATTACGGCCTCGGCCCCGGTCCGGATCCAGATCCTGCCTCCGCTGCAAGGCGTAAATGGAAACTCCAGGTCGTAGGCCTGTCCTGCCTGGGCGCAGCGCTGAAAGGCGGACAGGATGACCGGCCGATCCCCGGGATCGTAACACTCCAGACTCCTGGCCACGTGTTCGGCCGCGCCCGGCGCGACGCAGCCAGGAGGCAGGCCATGGATGCGGTAAACCTCCTCGGTCCAGAACATGGTCTGTTTTTCCAGATCCCACTCCCAACCGCCCACCTTGGTCAGCCGCTGGGTGGCATTCAGGAGTTCCTCGCTCCGCCTGAGGGTTTCCTCGGCCCGGATGCGGCTGGTGACCTCGGCCAGGGTGAAAACCAGTCCCGTGATCTTACCCGCTGAATCCCTGGTCGGAACCAGACTCCAGTCCCAGTAGGTCACCCCGCGCTCGGGCTGATCGGGAAACTCAAACGGTTTGGCGGCGACGAAAAACGGTTCACCGGTATCCACCACGCGCTGAAAGATGGCCTGATTCTCCTCGTGGGGATAGAGGGCGAAGTGATTCTTGCCCGGGAAAAAGCCGGGCACCTGCCCGCAGGTTTGGGCATAGGCGCGATTGACCCAGATGAAGTTGAACCGCGCGTCAAGGTAAGCCACCATCATGTGGGTATGGCCCAGCACCCCGGCCATGAGCTGGTTGGATTCCGCCAGCCTGGCCTCGCTCTGCCTGCGCGCCTCCTCGGCTTCCCTGCGCTCTTCCACTGTCCGGGCCAGCTTGATGTTGCTATAGCTCAGGTTGGAAAGCAGGGTGGTGAAGCGGGCATAGAAGTCCATGATGGTGTTGACGGTTTCCCGGCTCCAGCGCGGCACGCGCTCCAGGGCGGCCAGATACTCATCCTCCGCGAACCCGTATTGCCTGGCCTGGGCCACGAAGGTGTCACGATCCGGGGTATCCTCGGCAAAGAAGAACTGGCCGAGGAACAGGTTGCCCATGTGCCTGCCGCCCACCATGACCGGGGTGGCGATATCCCACATGTTGTTCCGGCATTTATAGATCTTGAAGGTGCCGGCCGGCACCCCGGCGGACAGCTCCGTGTCGCTTTCCACACAGTTCCGGCAGGTTTCAGGGTGGCGGCGGTGGAATCTGGTGCAGATATCCTGCCATCCCGTGGCAACCAGCACCTTGCCGTGCAGATCGATAATGCCGACGCCGATATGGGTCAGACTGAAAAAATCGTTCATCAGCTCCTGGACCGCCCGGACATCCAGGATGTCGCGCAGATCGAGCAGACCGATATCTCCCGCCGGGGACAGGATGGCGTCGAGCTTGGCCCGAACCCGCATCTCGCTTTCCCGCAGCATTTCCGCCGCCCGTTTGCGCTCGGTGATGTCCCGCCAGATGCAGTGGTAGACCGGCCGCCCCCCCACATCAATCAGCTGGGCCGTCACATGGACGTGCCTGATCTCTCCCTGTTTGGTGCGCTGCAGGGTATCGAAATCGTCGTGCCCCTGGCGGATGACGTTGGCAATACGGACCTGACTTTCTTCAGCCGTTTCCGCCGCTTCGATGTCCGACAGGCGCAGGCGGGCGAACTCCTCCCGGGAATAGCCCAGCTGCCGGCAGGCCTGTTCGTTGAATTCAAGCGGCTGGGCGGTTCCCGGATGAAGAATCACCACCCCGTCCGGACTTTGCTCAAAGAGAGTGCGATAGCGGCATTCGGCCTCCCGCAGTTCGCGGCTTCTTTTTTCCAGCAGATCTTCCACCCGCAGCAGGGCTCTTTCC
>DYIS01000255.1:0-1884 GCA_020723545.1 Ktedonobacter racemifer | reverse complement strand
TGGCGCAGAGTTCGATGAGGGACGCAGGTTCAAAGGGCTTGCGCAGATAGGCGGCCGCGCCCTGCCGCATCCAGGCCAGGGCCAGCTCGGGGCTCGGGTCGGTGGTCATCATGATGCAGACGCAATCAGGCCGCCCGGCCAGCAAATCCGAGAGCACAGAATCCCCCGTGGCATCGGGCAGGTGATAGTCCAGCACGGCCACGTCGTAGGCGGCGCAGGTGAACGCTGCGGCCGCCGTCCGGGCGGTGCGGGCCGTATCGGCCAGGTAGCCGTGGCTCTCAAATGCCTTCCGCAGGAGGCCCGCCAGGGTGGGGCTGTTCTCAACAAGCAGCACCCGGGGGATATGACGCAACAACCGGCCGGCGAGAAGCGCCCGCACCTGTTCAATGAACCGTTTGCCGTCCACCGGTGCCGGCAGGAAGGCGTTGGCGCCAAGCTCCTCGGTGATGCGGGCGGCCTCGTCTCCGGCAAAGGTGGCTGAAATGACCAGGATGGGGATGTGGTTGCAGGATGGGTATTCAGGCGAACGGAGCAGACGGCAGAAGCGCCAGCCGTCAATCACCGGCATGTAGAGGTCGGTGACGATGAGATCAGGGGGCCGGTGCCGGTCCATGGCGGCAAGGGCCGCCTCCGCGCTTTGCCATGGCTGCACCTCGATCCCTTCCCTGCGCAACAGGCCGGACAGTACAGCTAGCTGGTTCACGTCGTCATTGACCACCATGACCCTGCCCCCTGGTCTGGCGGATGTGGTGTTATTCATCATACCAGCTCGCCCTCGCCGTCACCGTCGTCCTCACAGCAATCGGGGTAGTTTTTTTTCAGGCACTCGGGACAGACCCCGTGACTGAACTGGACCTCGGAATGCCGGCTGACATAGGCCTCGACCTGGTCCCAGTAGCCCTGGTCGTCACGGATCTTCTTGCAAAACGAACAGATAGGGATGATGCCCTGCAGGGTTTTGATGTGGCGGGCGGCCTCGCGCAGTTCCCGCACCTGGTCCGTCAATCTTTCCTGCAGCTGGATCATGCGCCGGCCGACCTCAACCCTGGCCAGGAGTTCTCCCGGATCAAAGGGTTTGGCCAGATAGTCGTCCGCCCCGGCTTCAAGACCGGCGATGACATCGGTTTTCCCCTCCCTGGCGGTCAGGATGATGATGTACGGCGGCGGCAGGGAGGGCAGGGAGCGGATTCGGCGCACGACATCAAGCCCACCCAGGCCGGGCATCATCCAGTCGAGAATGGCCAGGCGCGGCGCACCGGGTTTGCCCAGCGCCTCCCAGGCCTGCGTGCCGTTGGTGGTCTCCACCACCTCATGGCCACCTTTCTTCAACACAGCCGCCAGCATGACCCGCGACGTCAAATCATCTTCAGCGATCAGGATACGCATGGTGTCTCCCCTGCTTGGTTTAACATGCCCTGGGCCGGCAAAGCCCCTCCGGGAAGAGCCTCGCGGTCAGGCAGCTCCTCCACCGGCCACGGATCTCTCTTGTGTTCCCGCTGCCTGTTATGGGTTTGCGTTTTTTTCAATCTCTCTTTGCATGGCTTCCTGCAGCCGGCCGAACTGCGCTTCCAGTTCGGCCATGCGCTGCCGCATGGCGGCCAGATCACCGGCCTTGCCCGCCTTCTCCATCTGCAAGGCCACGGCCCGCAAAGATTCCCCGCCGACGTTGGCGGCCGCGCCCTTGATGGTGTGGGCCTGGCGTCCGGCGGCCGCGGCATCTTCACCAGCCAGCAACCTTTTCAGCTCCTGAATCTGCTGGGGGATATCCTGCAGAAAACCTTGAATAACGGTTTGCGCCAGAACCTGATCACCCATCAGGCGTTTCAGCATGGTTTCCTGATCAAATACGGCTGCCCTGCCTTCTTTTGCTTTCTGCCGCTTACC
>DYIS01000254.1 GCA_020723545.1 Ktedonobacter racemifer | reverse complement strand
GTTTGGAGTCTCAGGACCGTGCTCCTTCCATTCCGCTGAAACTGCCCAGAGTATAACAAATATTGCTATTCTTTACTAGTAGAGAAAGCCATAGTATAATGCGCCCGTCACTGTGCACCGGAGGAGGCCCCTTTGCCCAAGGTCATGGTGGTTTTGCCCACCTACAATGAGGCTGACAATCTGGCCCGGATGGTGGCCGAGCTTTTCTCCCTGAGACTCGATCCCCCGGGGCAACCACAAGGGTTGCCCCTATCATTGGAGGTCCTGGTCATCGACGACAATTCCCCGGATGGCACCGGGGCCATCGCCGACCGGCTGGCCCTGGAGCATCCGGGCTCTGTTTTCGTGATCCACCGCCCGGGCAAGATGGGCCTGGGAACCGCCTATCTTCAGGGCTTCAAGTATGCCCTGGACCGCGGCGCGGACTACGTTGTCCAGATGGATACCGACTTCTCCCATTCCCCCACCCATCTCCCGGCCTTCATGGAGAAGATACAGGACTACGACGTTGTGGTGGGCTCCCGCTACGTGGCCGGAGGGAGGCTGGACGAGACCTGGAGCCCCTGGAGACGTTTCCTGAGCTGGTGGGGCAACTGCGTCTGGGTGCGCCTGATCCTGGGGCTTAAGGTACACGATGCCACCGGAGGGTTCAAGTGCTTCCGCCGCCATGTCCTGGAGAGCATTGACCTGGACCAGGTACGCTCCAACGGCTACGCCTTCCAGGTGGAGATGGCCTACATCTGCCAGACAAGGGGCTTCAGGGTGACCGAGGTCCCTATCTATTTCGCAGACCGGGCCCGCGGCAAGTCGAAGATGTCTTTGAGTGTGCAATTGGAGGCCGCCTGGCGGGTGTGCGAGATGAGACTCCGCTATCCCGGTGGTCCCATTGCGACTCGCTCGAGGTAACGGCTTGAGGCAGCGCCTGTTCCGCGAAACCCTGGTCGTCTTGGCCTTCCTGAGCCTGGCCATCGCCTTCTTCTGGCCGGTGATCTTCGGTGGCAGCGTCCTCCTGCCGGTCGATAACCTTTTTCAATGGCTCCCCTGGAAAGCATTCTCCGCGCAGTTCGGCACTACCCTGCCGCAGAACCATCTTTTGAGCGACCTGATCCTGGAGAACTACCCCTGGAAAGAGTTTATTGTGGGCTCCCTCCGGTCCGGAGAGGTCCCCCTGTGGAACCCGTACCTCTTCGCCGGCGTTCCCTTCCTGGCCGCCGGCCAGAGCTCGGCCCTGTACCCTCTGAGTGCTCTGTTCTACCTTCTGCCAGTGGCCCGGGCCTACGGCCTCTTCGTTGTTCTGAATCTGGCCCTGGCCGCGACTTTCATGTATTTCTACCTGAGGGTCCTGGGGGCCGGGAGGCTGGGCGGCATCATCGCCGGCATTGTCTACGCCTTCAGCGGCTTCATGCTGGTCAGTGTGGCCCACGTCATGATCGTGAGCGTAGCGGCCTGGCTGCCCCTGGTCCTGGCCATGGCTGAGCTGATCGTCCGGGAGGAGGAGAGCCGTGCCACCCCCCGCCGGACCCTGCTCTGGATCGTGGGCGGCGGCGTGGCCCTGGGCCTCCAGTTCCTGGCCGGCCACGTGGAGCTGAGCTACTTTGTGCTACTGACCCTTGGTTTCTATAGCGCCTGCCGTCTGGTCGCTTTGTGGTTAGCCCAGAGCAACCACAAGGGCTCCCCCTACGGGGATGGGAGAAGCGCGCGGAGCCTGTTGGTGGCGGTCCTGGCCCTGGGCTCCATGGCCCTCCTGGGCGTGGGCCTGGGCGCCGTCCAGCTGGCGCCCCTCTACGAGTTGGTCAGCCAGAGCTTTCGCCAGGGCTCGGTCGGCTACTCCGATGTGGTCGGTTGGGCGCTGCCTCCCAAACGAGCCATAACGTTTCTGGTGCCGGACTTCTTCGGCAACCCGTCCATCCACTCCTACTTCGACCTCTTCTCCGGCCAGGTACAGCCCGTGACGCGGAACTTCCTGGGCGAGACCGTGACCACGATCAACGAGGTCCCCTGGGGCGTCAAGAACTACGTGGAGTCAGGAAGCTATCTGGGGCTCCTGCCCCTGCTATTGTGCCTGGTGGCGCTCCTGGGCCGGCGCACCCGATATACCTGGATCTACCTGCTTTTGGCCACCCTCTCGCTCCTTTTCGCCTTTGGCACTCCGGTCTATGCCTTGCTGTTCTATCTCCTGCCAGGTTACGGCCAGAGCCATTCGCCCTTTCGCTGGATCTTCCCATACACCTTGAGCGTGGCGGTCCTGGCCGGGATGGGCGCCGACTATCTGGCACGGAGCAGGGAAGAGAGAGCGGCGAGCAGGTGGTTGGGGTGGTTGGCCTTTGGCGTCGGCGCGAGCGTGGTCTTGGGCTTGATCGGGAGCCTGTTTTACAAGCAACAGATGGCTGACCTGGCCGAGGCCTTAATCCGCCGCTCCCAGGGCATGCAGCAGGTTTTCTCCGGCGGGCAGATGTTCTATTCCTGGGAGTTCCGCAACCTCCTGGCCTTCGGCCTTTTCCTGGCCGGGGCGGGTGCTGTCCTCGTGCTCTCCCATCGCCCGGTCTATCTGCCTCGACGCCTGGGCCACCCGCCTCTCTGGCAGCCCCTGGCCGCAGGAGTGATCGCCCTGGATCTTTTGGTCTTCAGTTGGGGCTTCAACCCCCGGGGAGACCCCCGGCTTCTCGATTTCGTTCCTCCTGCCGTTCAGTTCCTGAAGCAGGACAAGGCCGCCTTCCGGGTCGCTACCGTGGATCAGCCCGGTGAGAAGCTCTTCAACCCCAACGCCCTGATGCCTTACGGCATCTCCGACATCCGGGGCTATGACTCCATCATCCCCAGGCAGTACGTCGAGTACATGAGCCTCATCGCTGACCAGACCGAGCTGCTTTACAATCGCATCGCTCCGTTCTACTGGCAGGGGGTGCTTGATTCCCCCCTGGTGGACCTGCTGGGCGTGAAATACGTGGCGGCAACCGTGCCGATCACGCTACCGCAGTACGAACTGGTCTACGACGGCGAGGTGAAGATCTACCGCAACAATCGCGCCCTTCCCCGGGCCTTCGTGGTCTACCAGGCCCAGGTGGTCCCCGATCCCAAGGAGCTTGGAGAGAGGCTGAAACGCCTGGACCCGCGGCAGGTGGTGCTCCTTGGCAGTGCTCCTCTGGGAGGAACCGAGGACCTTCCCGGCAATGCTTCAGGCTTTCTTACTAGTGAAGACGCCCAACCGGGTCGGGAGGTGAGCGACCTGCAGTATGGCCGCAACCGCGTCGCCCTCACCGTGAGCTTGCCCCGCCCGGGCTACCTGGTCCTGACCGACAGCTACTTCCCGGGCTGGCAGGCCCAGGTGGACGGGAAGGAGGTCGCCATCTACCGGGCTGATCTCAATTTCCGGGCCCTCTACCTGGGGCCGGGCCAGCACACCGTGGTCTTCAAGTACAGCCCGCTGAGCTTTAAGCTGGGGCTCTTCGTGTCGTTCCTCAGCGGGGTGGTCGTGCTCATGGGACTGGCGGTCTGGACCTGGCGACGTTTCTACCGCGAGGAGGAGGGCGACCACGAGCTCCGCCGGGTGGTGAAGAACTCGGTCATTCCTATGGCCACCTCGCTGCTCAACAAGGCCATGGACTTCGCCTTTGCCATGCTCATGCTGCGCCTCCTGGGCCCCATCGGCAGCGGGCGCCTGGGCTATGCCGTGAACCTCTGGCTCTTCCTGAGCATCGTAACCGACTTTGGCCTGGGCACCCTGACCACCCGAGAGGTGGCCAAAGATCGGTCTCGGGCCAACCGCTACCTGACCAACACCGCCGTCGTGCGCCTGGGCCTGTCACTTTTCTCTCTCCTGCCGGTCCTGGCGGTCCTGGTCCTGAACCGGAGCCTCACCGGGGACACGGTGGCGGCCATCACCCTTCTCTGGGTGAGCCTGGCCCCCGGCGGCATCGCCTCGAGCCTGAGCTATCTCTTCAACGCCTACGAGCGCTTCGAGTACCCCGCCCTCATCACCGTCATTGCCAAGCTGACCTCCACGTTCCTGGGGGTCGTGGTGCTGCTCTTCGGCGGGGGAATCGTGGGGCTGGCTGCGGTCTCCCTCCTGGTCAACCTGCTCACCGCCGGCATCCTCTATGCCCTGGTGCGACACTCCCTCTTC
>DYIS01000253.1 GCA_020723545.1 Ktedonobacter racemifer | reverse complement strand
AGCCGGCGTCGTCGCGCCCTCCAGGAGTTTGATGGTTTCCCGGGACAGGGTGGGGCAGAGCGAGTTGATGGGGACCCCCGAGCACATGCGGGCAAAGAGGGCGTGGAAATCCTCTGGGGATGGGGTGGCTGCCGGCGCCACCCGTTGCCGGGCAATGATTGCGTCCAGGTAGTCATAGTTCTCTACCGAGAGGCAGGGGTCCTTGTTCTCTACTGAAAGGCAGGGGTTCTCCTCGGAGCTTGGTAGCCTGCCAGCTTCCGACGGTGCCGATAACCGGTGGCGCTCCGTAACCAGACTCTTTGCCAGACTCAGGGCGTCCTGGGAAGAGAATAGCTCAATGTTGGCGGTCCGCCTCAGGCCCTGGCCATCAAGAGCTTCCAGGGGCTTAAGATGCCGCCGCAAATGGCCGAGCCGAAGCCCCAGTGGGATGTTCTGGCCATCAGGACCGCTGGGACGAAAGACAAGTCCCAGAGATGCCAGAGATAGAAAATAGGCCGGCCCGGCCAGCTTCAGGGCCAGGAGGTCGGCGGCTAACTCCTCCGCGCAGCGGAGGAGGGCATCGTTTACCTGGGGCGACGTCCCGGGCCGGATAGATAGATCGCCGCGAATGTCGTGGGCGACCTTGAAGTGATCTATGATGTAGTGGCCGATCTGGTGGGCCAGCATGGTCCACATCAGAGGGTTGCCCGCCTCGGCCTTGGGCAATAGCAACGACAGGCCCCGCTCCGGCAGGCGTGAGGCATCGCCGAGGGCCTCCAGAGGGGCGACCAAGGTCTTCCGGAGGTCGTGGCGGAAGAAGTCATATTCGTTGCCCAGACAAATATCAGGCACCGGCAGGGCCTTGGTCCGGGCCTCGTCCAGGAGCTTCTGCACGAAGGTGTAGGTCACGGCGTGGGAACCATGGCCGGTGAGGAAGGCCAGGTTCTGGTGGACCTTTTGGAAGGCAAGGGCGAAGCGCTGGACCTCCTCCAGGGCCTGGGCACAGGCCCGGCCTTCCATGCTGTCGTCCTGCAGGGGCTTGCGCAGGGGGGCAATGACCTGGCGGTCGAGCCTCTGTACCAGGTGGTCTACGGTGGCGAGGAGGGCAACGATGAGCCCTTCGTTCTCCGCCCGGGCCCGGATGGAGGGCTCGGCCACGAACAATTCCAGTTGGGAGAGCCTTTCGCCGAGCTCGCACAAAGAGGCCAATAGAAGGCAGCTCAGCGTGGTGTCCTGGAACAAGGGGCGGCTCCTCGAGTGTACCATAGATTACGCCGGATAGCACCCCCGTGCCGCCCGGTGCGGCGGTCATGGGGCGGCAGCTTACCTTCTACACCCCTTTCCTCACGCTCCAGCCGTACTTGGGCCTGGCGGGGATATTGGAATAATAGCACATCATCATCCAGGGTGCAACCACATGCTCAGCTCACTTCTTTGCCTGGGCATTTTGGTTGACAGGGATATTGTCCACAGTTATAATTTGACAAACCTGTCGCTGCTTTAGTTCCTGGACAAAGGCTCGCATGAGACGATCTCTCGTATTCCTTCTCGTGGCCGTGATTTCCCTCTCGGCCCTGGCCCTTTGGCTGGATAATAGCACGGTAGCCGTTCGTGGCGTGGTCAGCGATGGGGAGACCGGGGCTGTCCTGGCCGGCGTGGTGGCCTCCTCCGGGGGCCAGGATGTCCGGAGCGATGCCTCCGGCAACTTCCTCCTCCCGGCGGTGAAAAGAGGCGGGGTTCTGCGGTTTGAAGCTGACGGCTATCTCCCGGTGGAGCTGACTGTAGAGGCTTTTCCCATTATCAGGCCCATTATCGGCTCCATTGACCAGGTCGTGACGCTCCGCCCCAACCTGGTCTCCGGCGCCGTGACTGACGTTGAAACCGGCAGCCCATTGGCCGGAGCGAAGGTTGAGGCAGAAGGGCTCTCCGTCGTCGCCGACGATTCGGGCCATTTTCAACTCAAGAGGGTCAAGAGGGGCACCCGGCTCGTTTTCATCGCGCCCGGTTACGGCACTGCCGAGTTGCCGTGGCAAGGGGAAAACCCGGTGAACGTGAGCCTGAGACCCAACGTGGTCTCGGGTACAGTGCAGGACCTGTACACCGGCAGGCCTCTGGCCGGGGTCACCGTGGCCGCGGGTGCTAAGGTTGTGCAGACCGACGAAGGTGGCAACTACGTCCTCTCGCGGCTGGAGGTGGGAGAGGTCCTGGCCTTCCAGTTGGCGGAATACGCCAGGTCGGAGCTAACCTATCGGGGAGAGCCGGTCCTGGACATCTCGTTGCGCTCCAACGTTTTGCACGGCCAGGTGCAGGATGCCACCGATGGAAGACCGCTTCCCGGCGTCACAGTGAGCGTCGGGCCGGCCTATACCGTCACCATGGCCGATGGCTCCTTCACGCTCAAGGAAGTTCCGGCCGGGCCACCCCTGATCGTCAAGGCTCCCGGGTACGCCGTGCAACGCCTGGACCTAAATGCGGTCACGACCCTGAACGTGAAGCTGAAGCCGTTCGTGGTCAAAGGCCTCTATATCCCCTTCTGGCTTCTGTCCAACCCGGACTATGTCAAAGGCCTCGTGGCCTCATTGGAGCGCACTGAACTGAATGCCGTCGTGGTGGACGTGAAGGGCGACGAGGGGAACATCGCCTACCCTAGCTCGCAGCCGCTGGCCCAGAAGATCAACGCCCAGGCCAGAGGGCTCATGAGCCTGGAGGAGTTTCTGCGCTTGACCAAACCCCGGGGCATCTACACCGTGGCTCGCATCGTGGCCTTCAAGGACAATCTCCTGGCCAAGGCCCGGCCAGACCTGGCGGTGAAGGACAAGCGCAACAACGATTACTGGGTAGACTGGGGCGGCCAGTACTGGGTGGACCCTTTCCGCAAAGAGGTGGTGGACTACAACGCCGGCATTGCCGAAGAGATGGCCCGACTGGGGTTCGACGAGGTCCAATACGATTACGTGCGCTTCCCCTCTGACGGGGCCGTGTCGAACTGCGTCTACGCCCAGGAGAGCACCCCGGCCTCCCGCATCGCGGCCGTCGATTCGTTCCTGGCGAACGCCCAGGCGCGCCTGCGACCTTACGGGGTTTTTCTGGCCGTCGATACCTTCGGGTGGACGCTCTTGCGGGACGACGACCTGGGCATCGGCCAGCGCATCGAAAACATGGGCCGCCACCTGGATTACCTGTCGCCTATGGTCTACCCCTCTACCTGGCAGCCGGGCGCCAGAGGCCTGGACTATCCCCCTGCGCATCCCTACGAGATCGTCTTCCAGAGCGTGCAGTACGGCATCGGCCGGCTGAAAGGCCTTCCCGCGATCAAGGTGCGACCCTGGCTGCAACACTTCGATGACTATCAGAGACGCCGCCTGTCCTATGGGCCAGCGGAGTTCGAGTTGCAGCGCAAGGCCGCCGTGGATGCGGGAGGCCTGGGCTGGATGTGGTGGAACGCCGGCGGCGTGTACCAGATGTCCGCTTTTGCGCCCAGGGGACAGCGATAGTGGCCAAAGCAAAAAAGCCATAGAGCACTCTGTGGCCTTCGTGATGGCGCCTCTGGGTTGCTACCCTCGCTTCTTGGGCCGGAAGAAGAGGAAAAGCCCCAGCATCGCCCCCAGGCCGGCGCCGAAGCCCAGGGCGGCCTGGGGGGTGAGGACCGATTTGATTTCGCCTTCCAGGTGGTTGGCCACGACCAGGAAGGCGCCGGAGTTCTTGGCCTCGATCTTCTGGGCGGCCATGATCATGGCCGCTCCCTGATCCACCGAGATCCCATTCCTGGCCAGCATCCACTGGGCGCCGCCCTGCTCCACGTCGATGTTGTCGGCAATGAGGATGCCGCTGCCACCGGAGCCCAGGCTGGCCGCCTTGGCCTTCAGGATGGCTGCGCCGCCCTGGGTGATGCTCACCGTCTCGCCCTGGATGGTCAGGGCGCCCCCCTGCCTGATCTCTACGCGCTCGGCGTTGATGGAGCGGGCACAACCCTGCTTGATCACCACGGTTTGGGCCGTTACGTCCGGAGGCTGGGCGCCCGCCTCCTGCTCCTGCGGCGCGTACGGCCCACCCTCTGACCACTCCATCCCGGCAGGCTCCTTCTCAGTCATCGGGGACCTCCTTTTGGTTTAGTAATCATCTGCTTAGTGGTTCTCTTCATAAATAATGTTACGTATTATTTGTTGACTTTTGGCTGAAAT
>DYIS01000252.1 GCA_020723545.1 Ktedonobacter racemifer | reverse complement strand
CGCCCAGACAGGCCGCAGTCAGGCTCACCCGGCCGATGTCCAGGGTCTTCATGGCGGTGGCAAACCCGGCCCCAAAGGTGCCCAGCACGTTCTCTTTAGGCACACGGCAGTCGTTGAAGATGAGTTCCGCAGTGGAGGAGCCTCGGATCCCCATTTTCTCCTCTATGCTGCCAACGGAGAAACCGGGGAAACCTTTCTCCACAATGAAGGCGGTGACACCGCCGCGGGCACCCAGGGCTTTGTCGGTGACGGCGAAGACCGAGATCACGTCGGCGATGTCCCCATTGGTGATCCAGATCTTGTTGCCGTTGAGCACGTAGTAGTCACCGTCGCGAACTGCCATGGTGCGGATGGCTGCCGCATCGGAGCCAGCCTGGGGCTCGGTGAGGGCAAAGGCAGCGATCTTTTCCCCTTTAGTCAGAGGGGTCAGATACTTTTTCTTTTGCTTCGGTGTTCCATCCAGGTAGATGGCCATGGCCCCAATGCCGGTATGGGCGCCGATGACGGTGGCAGTGGAGGTGCAGACCTTACCCAGCTCCTCCATCAGGATGCAGTAGCCGATCTCTCCGGCGCCGACGCCGCCGTATTCCTGGGGGAACGGGACGCCCATGAGCCCGAGCTGGGCCGCCTTGCGCACCGTTTCCATTGGCACCGTCTCCGTCTCGTCTATCTCCGTGGCCAGGGGCCGCACCTCGCGCTCGGCGAATTCCCGGATCATCTTGCGCAACAGCTCATGTTCCTTGCTGAAGGTGAAGTCCATGCAATACCTCCTATGGCATCAACCGCACCCCGACCTCTTTGAACAGGTCCGATGCGATGACGAAACGCTGGATCTCGTTGGTACCCTCGAAGATCTCGGTGATGCGAGCATCTCGGTAGTATCGTTCGATAGGAAAGCGCTTCATGTAGCCCATGCCGCCGTGGATCTGGACGGCCTTATTCACCGCCCGCACCAGGACCTGAGAACCCCACAACTTGCACATGGCAGCCTCCCGGCTATATTTCTTGCCCATCTCGGCCAGCCAGGCGGCGTGATAGACCATGTGGCGTAGAGATTCGATCTCCGTGGCCATGTCGGCGATCAGAAATTGAATGGCCTGCTTGTTGGCGATGGGCCCGCCGAACTGCTGGCGCTGGGAGGCGAATTCGATGCTGGCCTTGAGGGCCGCCTGGGCACCGCCCAGACAAGAGGCGCCGATGCTCAGGCGCCCAAAGTCCAGGGTCCTCATGGCAGTGAGAAAGCCCAGGCCCGGGCGGCCGCCCAGGAGGTTCGCGGTAGGGACGCGGCAGTCGTCGTAGAAGAGCTGGCAGGTGCTGGTACCCCGCAGCCCCATTTTTTTCTCGCGCCAGCCGACCTTGAAGCCTGGAAAGTCCTTCTCCACAATGAAGGCGGAGATGCCCCGGGCGCCGGAGCCCTTGCTGGTGACGGCAAAGGTGATGATGAAGTCGGCGATGTCCCCGTTGGTGATCCAGGTCTTGGAGCCGTTCAATACGTAGTGGTCGCCATCTCTGACCGCGGAGGTGGTGATGCTGGCGGCGTCGGAGCCAGCATTGGGCTCGGTGAGCGCGAAGGCGGCCAGCTTCTCGCCCTTGGCCAGGGGCGTCAGGTACTTCTGTTTTTGCTCCTCGGTGCCGTCCAGGTAAATGGCCATGGCGCCCACGCCCACATCCACCCCGATGGTGCCAGCGGTGGCGGAACAGACCTTGCCCAACTCCTCCATCATGATGCAGTAGGTGATGATGCCGGCATCAACCCCTCTGTACTTCTCTGGGAAAAGGATGCCGAAGAGGTCGAGCCTGGCTGCTTTTTTCAAGGTTTCCAGAGGCGGACGCTCCTCCCGGTCCAGGGTCTCCGCCAAAGGCAGGACCTCCTTCTGGGCAAAGTCCCGCACCATCTCCCGGAACATCTCCTGCTCTTCCGTAAAGGTAAAATCCATGTCCTACCTCCAGCCTTAACCTCTTAACTCGCTTTTGAGGATTTTGCCCGTCCCGCCTTTGGGCAGGGACTCCCGGAACTCCACAAAGCGCGGGTACTTGAAAGAGGCCATTCGTTCCTTGCAGTAGTCGATGATCTCCTGCTCGCTGGCGGTCATCCCGGGTTTCAGGACCACGAAGGCCTTAACCTCCTCCCCCAGGGCTTCTTCCGGAACACCCACCACGGCTGCTTCCGCGATGGCGGGATGGCCATACAGGATCTCCTCGACCTCCCGGGGATAAACGTTGAAGCCACCTCGCAGGATCATGTCTTTCTTGCGATCGACGATGAAGAAGTAGCCGTCCTCGTCCACCCGGGCGATGTCCCCGGTGTGGAACCATCCGTTCTTCATGGCTTCGGCCGTGGCCTCTGGCCGTTTGTAATACCCCTTCATCACGTTGTGGCCGTGGATCACTATCTCCCCCGGTTCACCGGGCGGCACGGGCACGTCGTTAGCGTCCACGGCTTTCATCTCGGTGCCCCAGATGGGCAGGCCAATGGAGCCCGGCTTCCTGGGGCGTTCACGCACGTTGAATGACGCCACCGGCGAGGTCTCCGAAAGGCCATAGCCCTCCAGGATGGCCACGTTGTATTTACGCTCGAAGCCCTTCATCACCTCCACCGGGATAGCTGCGCCGCCGGAGACGCACAGGCGCAGGGAACTAACATCGTACTTGCCGGCACCCGGATAGTTCAGCAAGTAGAAATACATGGTGGGCACTCCGGCGAAGATGGTGACCTTGTCCCGCTGGAAGATTTCCAGGGCCTGCTCCGGCTCGAATCTGGGCAGCATGGTCAGAGTGGCGCCGGCGTAAAAGGTCATGTTCATGGCACAGGTCTGCCCGAAGGAATGAAAGAGCGGCAGGGCGGCGATGGAAACGTCCTGGGGCGTCACTCCCAGGAGACGGTCAGCACAGAAGGCCGCGTTGTAGAACATATTGAAATGGGTCAACTCGGCACCCTTGGGCCGGCCGGTGGTGCCAGATGTGTACAGCAGCACCGCCGTGTCGTCGGGCATGGTCCAGGCCATCTCGAAGGCCGGCGAGGCCACGGCCGAAAAGGCGGCGAAGGAAAGGGCGCCGTCAGGAAGGTAGTCGCTGCCGGGGGCGTTCACCACGATGAGGTGCTTGCAGGTTTCCGTGGCAGCCCAGCCCTTGTGGGCCTCTACGGCGACAGCCTCCCAGGTGAACAGGGCAACGGCGTCCGAGTCCTCCAGGTGGTACTGGATCTCGCCCGCTTTGAACTGGACGTTCAAGGGCACCACAGTGACGCCGAGCTTGAGGATGCCGTAGTAAACGATGGGGAATTGGGGCACATTCGGGAGCATCATGGCTACCTTGTCGCCACGTTGAACGCCCAGGGAGCGCAGGGCGTTGGCCACCTTGTTGCTGGCCGCATTGAGCTCTCCATAGGACATCCGTTTCTCGCCCATGATGATCGCGGTCTTGGCCGGGTCACGTTTGGCGCTTTCGTTCAATATCAATGCCAGGTTTAAAGACATGAGCCATCTCCTAGAGAGGGGTAGTTCTTTACTAGTAAAGAAAGCAGTTTTGCAACAGGGCAACTTGCCCTATCTATCCTGAAACTTCGGCTGGCGCTTCTGCAGGAATGCCGCGACGCCCTCGCGCATGTCCTCGGTCGCGGTGATGGCGGCGAAGCCGTCAGCCTCAAGGAGCAGGCCTCTCTCCAGGGAGGTCTCTAGTCCCTGGTCTACCACCTCCTTGATCTTGCCCACTGCCACCTGGCCCTTGGTGAGGACCTTCTTGGCCAGGTCTTTGGCCGCCTTCACCACCTCGCCCTCGGGGACCACCTTGTTCACCAGCCCGATGCGATGGGCCTCCTGCGCGGTGATCATGTCGCCAGTCAGGAGCATCTCCAGGGCCTTGGCCTTGCCAACGAGGCGGGGCAGGCGCTGGGTGCCGCCGAAGCCGGGGATGATCCCCAGGTTGATCTCAGGCTGGCCGAAGCGTGCCCGGTCGGTAGCCACCCGCATGTGGCAGGACATGGCCAGCTCGTTGCCACCTCCCAGGCAAACGCTATTGATCGCAGCGATGACCGGCTTGCGCATTTTCTCGATCTTGTTTAGTATTCCCTGGCCCATGAGCACCACGGCCCGGGCATCTTCCGGTCCCTTGAGCGCGGCGATCTCGTTGATGTCGGCGCCGGCGACGAAGGCGTACTGGCCGGCGCCGGT
>DYIS01000251.1 GCA_020723545.1 Ktedonobacter racemifer | reverse complement strand
TACGAGAAGATGCTGTCCAATATCGAGCAGGTGAGGGCCAGGGACGGACAGGTCATCGCCGTGGCCAGCCAGGGGGATGAGGGGATAGCCGCCAAATGCGACCACGTGATCCACGTGCCCTCCACGGCACCGCTTTTGGAGCCCGTATTAACCACCATACCGCTCCAACTCCTGGCCTACCACCTGGCGGTGCGCCGCGGCTGCGACGTGGACCAGCCCCGCAACCTGGCCAAATCGGTGACAGTGGAGTGAGCTTATGAATCCTCTACTGGTTTTTTCCCGTCCCTTGCTGGTCGGATCAGCCCTGGCCGTTGGCGGGCTCTTCTTTGTTCCGTTTTACCTATTGGCAGTCTTCTGGCGGGCATTTCTTGCCATCAGGCAATTTCTTGGTTTCTTCTTCGACCTACCGCATACTCCGACCTGGCCCTGGTTTTGGCTATCCCTGGCATATCTCCTCTCTGCCCTCTTCCTCAGCGACCTGGGACGCTACCTGCTGGTCAGCCTGTCAGGGATTGGGCTGGCCCTGGCCGCACTTCTCTGGGCACGCCCGGGCCGAACCACCCGCGCCTTGCTGGCCCTGACGCTCCTGGCTATCCTGGCCTTCCCCTGGTTCTACCGCTACCAGCCGGCCGTGGTCGCTGCGCCAGGGCATGAGATGCACGTGCCCACCCAAACGGGCCTGCTGGATGGAGTCGTTAAGCGGGCCCAGGTGGCCACCGAGATCAGGCCCTGCACCTATACCCTGCTGGGCTGGAGCGCCGAGGGGGTGCTCTACTACCAGGCAGACTGCAGAGGGGAAAAATCGCAGCTTTGGGCCTATGACCCAGAACAGGAGAGGCTGCCCCGGAAGGTGAACGAGGCCCCAGCCAACCTCACCCAAGGCGTTCCTCAGGTATCGGCCCGGGAGCAGGTGCGTGCGCCAGGAGTCTATCCGCCCGCAATGGAGCCCTACGCTCGGGATGTGTACGTACGGGGACTCCACCTGGCCTCGCCCGATGGCCGCTGGGTGGCCGTGGTGGCCCGTCACATTTACGGACCGGAGGACGTGGTAGTCTTGACGCAATCGTCGCTATGTGATAGGAAAGGGGTTGCGCAATAACCTGCTCAGGGTGGGCAAGCGAGGAGACGGAGTGGGCGAAACAGCGAACGGCCCGCCAACTGAGCGACGTGTTGTGTCTCGCCGAATATTCCTGAGACTTGGCTGTGGCACCCTGCTGAGCGGAGCAGCGGCAAGCGTGCTGGCGCCGGTCTACGCGACCAGGCTTGAGCCCCGCTGGCTCGAGGTGACCCGTCAGGACATCTTGCTATCCGGCTTGCCAGAGGCACTGGACGGCTTCACCATCGTCCAACTCAGCGATTTCCACCTGGGACCACACGTGAGCGCCGAGGACGTGCGTCGCAGTATGAGGATAACCAACGCTCTGGAGGCCGACCTGGTCGTCCTGACCGGCGACTTCGTCTATCGCTCAGCCAGCTATAGTGCCCCTTGTGCACGAGAACTGACATCGCTCCAGTCCCGCTATGGCATCTACGCCGTGCTGGGCAACCATGATGTCTGGACCGCTCCCGACGAGGTGGCCGCCAGCCTGACCGAGGCAGGTATCGTGGTGCTGCGAAATGAGCGGCAGTCTCTGGAGGTGGGAGGTACTCGCCTCTGGCTTCTGGGCATCGAGGATGCCGGCTACACCGCCTTCCTGAACAGCTCTTTTGGCGACCTTCGGGCCATGTGGCAAAAGGAGGCCGCTGCGCTGGTCCGCCTGCTCAAAGGGATCCCGGACGCGGAGCCCAGACTGCTCCTGGTGCACAACCCCGACTTTACGGAGATGCTGCCAGAAGGACGGATTGACCTGAGCCTGTGTGGTCACACCCATGGCGGGCAGGTGCGCTTGCCTTTTATCGGCGCGCCGGTGCTGCCATCCTGCTTCGGACAGAAGTACGCCAGGGGACTGGTGCAGGGGCCAGGGACACTGGTCTACGTCAACCGGGGCATCGGGCTCATCTCTCCGCCAGTGCGTCTTAACTGCCGGCCGGAGATCACCATTTTGAGCCTGTGGAGGTCCACCTCTCCCCTCTCCAAGCAATCTTCGCCTTCTGGTTCCCCGGCCCACACCGACCGGAACAGGACCGCCATCAACGGAGGAAGTGATGCTCATCCTTGACCTGCAGAGGCTTCTTTTCGCCTTTCTCCTGGTTTTGATCGCCGCTTTATGGGCGGTTCCCTGGCTAGAACGCTGGCTGCGGCGTAGGGCAGGCGGGCAACTCGTCTTACGCGGCCTGGGGGAGATGGGCTCAGTGCTGGAACAGGCCCCCTTCGGGTTGCTGCTCCTGGAAGGATCTTTCACCTGCCGCTATGCTAACCCCTATGCTCGCCGGCTCCTGGGGCTGGCATCGCCGAGTTGCCGTCTGTCAGAGGCGCCCTGGGTTTATCTCCTGGAGGCAGACCGGGTGGCGGTGCGGCAAAAGGAAGCCGCTCCTAGCCGCTTCCGCATCGTACCTATCCCTTCAAGCCAATCCGATCAATCTGACCAACCAGATCAATCAAAACAGTTCGTCCACTGGTGGGTCACGCCCCTGGGGGGCTTAGACCTGGTCTTTCTTCTGGACGTGACCACCCAACAGCGGGCGGAGGAGGCCGCCCGCTCCCTGATCAACGACCTTTCTCACGAACTGCGCACTCCCCTGGCTACAATCCTGACCCACCTGGAAGTCCTGAGCCTGTCTAATATCTCTCAAGAGATCGGCCAACAATCCATCCATTTGCTGAAAGCGGAGGTCCGGCGGATGGTTCGCCTGGTCAACCTGATGCTGGAGCTGGGTCGCCTGGAGACCAGCGCCGAGATCGAACGGCGGCCGTTGGATCTCCTGGCCCTGGTGGAGGAAGTGGTGGCCCAGGTCACTACCCAGGCCAAAGAACGACAGATAACCCTTTCCCTGGAGGCCGATACGCCCCTGCCCCTGGTCATGGGGGATGGAGATCGGCTCCGGCAGGTCTACCTTAATCTCCTGGATAACGCTGTGAAGTACTCACGGCCCGGCGACCAGGTGCTGGTCTCCCTGGGGCGCGAGGACGATGGGATTCGCTGCGTCGTTCGTGACAACGGGCCCGGCATCCCGGCTAAGCATCTCCCTCACCTGACCCGCCGCTTCTATAGAGTCGCCCCCCAGGAAGTGGAGGGGAGTGGCCTGGGATTGGCTCTGGTAGAGGAGATTCTGCGCCGCCATCAGAGCCGCTTGGAGATCGAGAGCCACACGGAAGGGGAAGAGACTGGGACCAGCGTCCGGTTTCTCCTGCCCACCGTGAACGTGGAACGTGATGCTTAAAACGTGAAGCGGGGTGCGCGAACCTAAAACTGGGAACCTGGAACTTGAAACATGAAACGTAACATTGGCTGGATAAGGCAAAAAGTGAGGCAACGCTGGGCGATTCTCCTGCTCCTGGCCCTGTTGGGGGGTTACTGGCTCTTGCCCATCTCCGGGCAGGTGATGGTGATACCGGGGGATAGGTCTCAGGCCTTGCTCTGGCCCCAGATGCACCTGGACCCCCTCTTGCCCCGCCTCGGTCAGAAGGTAACCCTACAGGTAACGGACGTGGTGCCCTGGGCCCACGTGCTCCTCACGGTGAATGGGCAACCGGCTAAACTGGAGAGGTGGTGGGAGAGCCCTGGTGGCGTCTGGACCTGGGAGTGGACCTTTACCCTGACGGAGACCGGCCTGGCTCCCGAGGCGCGGGGCACTCTCCTCGTCTTCTATCGCGATTGTCACACCGGCTGTGTGGAGCGGGGGCAGATGGTCATCGGCAGCAGGGGACAAGGACCGATAGACTCTACCACGCCACGGATCAGGGGCATGCCGACCAAGCTGGGAGTCGTCTTAGCCAGCCCGGAGCGGGACTGGCACGGACGCAGCGGCTGGGATGTGGAACTAACCTACGCCCGACTGGCCGAGGAATCCTACTGGGGGATAGACGACCTGGCGGCGCGGACCTATAAGGCAATGGCCAAGGGGCTGCGGGTCCTGGTGCGGGTAGACTACGACCGGGGCCAGAGCCTGCCGCCGGCCAACGATTACCTGGCCCTGACCGACTATCTCCGCTATCTGCAAAGGTTGGCCCGGGACGACCGCCTGCGAGGGGTGTATGGCTACATCATCGGGAGCGGCTTTAATGCTCTAGAGAGCAACTCCCTAACGCCGG
>DYIS01000250.1 GCA_020723545.1 Ktedonobacter racemifer | reverse complement strand
GCCATCAGCGCCTATCTGCGCTACGTGGACCTGGGCTACAACCCCGGCTGGGATGCGGACGAGGGCTATAACCTCAACGTGGCCTGGAACCTGTCCGAGGGACGGCTTCTCAAGTACGCTCTCAACAATACCTTTGTGGATCATCCACCATTGTTCTTCTTGATCCTGGCTCCGGCGGTCTGGTTGTTCGGCCAGGACATCCTGGTGCTCAGGGCGCTGACCGCCACCTACGGCGTGCTGACCACGGGCGTGCTCTTTCTGATTGGGAAGAGGCTCCAGGGCAACGCCGCCGGTTTTCTGGCTGGGCTCTTTTTCGCCATTTACCCTCTGGCGGTGGCCTACAACCGCCTGGGTTATTCGTATAACCAGCTCATGTTCCTGACTCTTTCGTGTTTTTACCTTACCTGGCCTTACGTGACGTCTGGCTCGAAAAAGCACCTGCTTGCGGCCGGCCTAGCAGCAGGGGCAGGTGTGGTGACAGACCTGGAAGGCGTATATCTCCTCGCGTTTCTGTGGTTAGCGGTGGCGTTCTTCCACCGCGATGACCTTATCCTGGCGATTTCCGCCAGTGCCATTCTTCCTGTCCTGTACGTCGGCACAATGTATCTCGTCACTCCCGCTGATTTTGTGGCGGATGTTCTCAACGATTGGCGGAGGCTCAGCCATGGTCTCTGGGTCAATCAGCTCGTGGACCTGGCCGTCAGGTACGTGCGGCTGTGGCAGCTTGACTGGTGGCTGCCTTTGGGGGCCGTAGGGCTGTTCTTGCCCCGGGATTCAAAAACCAGGGCGCTTTCCTTGCTGCTGCTGGGGAGCATGCTGGCCTTTATCCTCAAGATCAGGGACGTGAACCCGTTCTTTCGCACCGGTGTGCCACTGTTGCACCTCTTTAGCCTGGGTATAGAGTTCCTGCTGGCCCGAGGGTTTTCGGTCTTGTTTGACCTCTTCGGCTTGTCCGCTGAAGCCCCGGCTACTTTTCCTTCCCGTTGGCAAGGAATTGCCTGGAGAACCCTGGCCGTGCTGGTCTCTTTTGCTATCCTCTTCTCGCCGGTGGCCATGGCAGCGGCAGAGAGTTTCCTAGGCCTCAAGGCCGGGTTCCGAACTGGCATCGAGTTCGCCTCGGTCGCATATCCGGACAATGCCCGGGATGTCGCGGCGCACGTCAACCTCTTAACCAGTAAAGAAGACGTGATCATCCTTTCCCCGCACATATCCTGGCTGTTTAAGGGTGCGACTGCTGACTACCTTCAGGCGGTGGCCATCGAGGGCAGAGCGGCCTTGTTTTACCCGGAGAACCTGCCCAGGAGGCGGTTCGCCTACGATTGCTCGGTGGGGAATGCTCGATTTGTGGTGGTTGATTCCTTTGCTCAGGCCCTGGCCGAGGCCGTCCCCGAGGTCAAAGACGTCTTGGCTGAGGCGGAGTCTTGGCCCATGGAGTACGTGTCGGGCGAATACGTGGTTTATCGGAACCCTGGCAGGTAGCAGGTAGCAGGCGGCAGGTAGCAGGTACCGATGAGTTTGCAAGTCAATAGTACCTTTAGGCCATTCTTGCAACTATTGTCCGTCTGGGGTAGGGCTTCCGGAAGCAGGCAATACCCTCCCTCCCCTGCCTGCCGGTGGCTTTTCGGCAGCAGGTTGCGACGACGTGATCTCTTTAGGCTGGCTGCCCTTTCAACCTGTCACGTTGGAGGCGGCAGTCACCAGCGTCTCGGCCGAGGGCAGACGGAAAGTGCGACTGGAGCGGGAGATGGTCTCCAGCGACTCGCCCATTTTCAGGCGATTCAACCCGCAGCGGATGAACGTCACCGTGTTCTGCCCGCCGCGGTTCTCGGCGCCCAACTTCCAGGACCAGTCCATTAACTTGAAGGCCACCCTCTCCGGGTCGGCGTGGCGGTCGGCCACCTGTTCGCTCAGCACGTGCCAGACCACCACCAGGAGCTTTCTGGCGATGGCTACCAGGGCCTTGTTGCGGCCCAGGCGCATGGCCAGGCGTTCAAAGCGGGCCTTCCAGTAGGGAGAGGTCTCCACGGCCACCCAGGCGGCCTCGACCATCGTGGAGCGGACCTCCTTGCGGCCCTGTTTGGTGATGCCGCCGGTGCGGTGGGTCTGGCCGGAGTCGTGTACCGAAGCGCCCAGGCCGCTGTAGCCCACCAGTTTCTTGGCCGAGGGGAAGCGCGAGATGACGCCGATGGCGGAGAGCAGGATCATGGCCGAGAGGACACCGATCCCCGGCAGTTGCACCAGGAAGGCCACCTGGGAGGCCCAGGGCTCGACCGGCTTTTCGACCTCTGCGATGAGCGGTTGCAGGTGGTCGAGGGTGGCCAGGTCCTGGCGCACGCGCAGTCTCTCCGAGGGCGGCAGGTCGAGGCCTTCCCACCAGGGGCGGTGACCGGCGGCGAACGGGTTGCCTTCCGGTGGCAGCCGGTTGTGGCGGTGAGCCGATTGCGAGCCTGGGAGCGCTGGTCGACCAGACGGCGCCGGTGGGCGACCAGGGCGCGCAGTTCCCGCACCTCTTGGGGGGCACCCAGACGGAGGGGACAAGCCCTGCCGCCAGCAGGCGGGCCAGGTTGATCGTATCGCGGGGATCGGTCTTCACTCGGGCGGCGGTGATCAGCTTGACCAGGAGCGGGTGGGCCACGGTGATGGAGCCGACTAGCGGTACCAGTTGGTCATGGATGTGCCAGGCGTTGGTGGTGGCTTCGAGGACGACGGCGTCTGTGGGTTTGAGGTTCCTGCGCGTCCAGGCCTCGAATTCGTCGAAGAAGAGGCGGCGCGGCGGCAGGACAACGTTTTGCTGGGCGTCCACGGCGGCGACCATGACGTAGCGCTTGTGGACGTCCAGGGCGACGAAGCGTTGGGCTTGCGTTGGCGGCACACTCATAGTACACTCCTTTCGGCTGAGGCCAGCGTAGTGCTGGCCGAGTTTGGGTGGGGCGCGTCGTTGGGGGCTGGTGGTGTTCACACACCGATTCGGGCTTGGCTTACGGCGCCATCCCAGTTGAGTGGAGTCGGGCGGGCGACCAAACAGCAGGACGGGCTTGGAGTCCCATACGCGCCAGCGGTCGGCCCTGACGCCACGCGCCCCTCAGTGCGTCCCTGCCGACTCAACGTCGACAAGGATAGCACCAGACGCGCCCCACCACAACTACATACTAACAGCAGGCGGCAGACAGCAGATGGCAGATGGCAGGTAGTTAGGCGCCTGACTCAGGACGGCCAATACGATTGGCCTGCTACCCCGGTTTAAGAGGAGTGTCTTAGGCAACGAATGACTGCAGACCTGGTCGGAGCGCGCAAAGGTCGCCCTAGCGCGATAGTAGTGGCGCTAAACCTGGTGTCAGCCCTGGCTATCCTCATAGGGATCGTGGCCATTGGGCGGAACGTGGTCTCTTGGTCCACCGAAGCCACCGATTTCGCCCAGTATTACCTGGCTGGCAAGAGGATCCTCGAGGGCCTCTCCATCTACGATGGATTGATACCCGCGGCAGAGGCCATCGGGCTCAGAGGGTTGTGGATAGACTCGTTTCCTTATCCCCCCCTTTTCGCTTTGATGGTCACGCCACTTTCGGCGCTGCCATATTCCTGGGCGCTATTGGCCTGGTACAGCCTGTCATTGATCTTCTTCGGCGCCTCCTTGCTGCTGGTGGCGTTAGCCAGGGGCATCGAGATCCCACCATATCTGGCTGCCCCGCTTTCAGCCCTGACGCTTCTCTTGCCACCGGTGATCATACACCTGTCTATCGGGCAGGTTGAGCTCTTGCTCTTGCTTGTGCTGGTGGCGGCGTGGCGGGGATACCGGCAGGGAAATCGATGGCTTCCCGGCGCTCTGGTTGGCCTGGCAGCCGGGATTAAGCTGTTCCCGGGAGCGCTTTGCCTGTACTTTATCGCCAAGCGTGAGTTCAAGAGCCTGGCCGCCGCCTCGGTCACGTTCTTGGGGCTTATGGCGGTAACGATTGTGAGCCTGGGTTTGCCTGAGCACCTAGACTACGTTCGGAAGGCGCTGCCTGCAGTGGCACCTTTTATTTCGGGTTTAGGGAACCACTCACTCTTCGGTTTGATCCACAGCACCTTCGGGCTTTTTCAATCGTCAGGCCAATGGCCAGGGCATTCCCCAGTTGCCGTGGGTCTGGCAGCTTTATTGTCACTCTCGGCTCTTGCTGTAACTTCTTGGGCCTGCTGGGGAGGAGAGAGGGTAGA
>DYIS01000249.1 GCA_020723545.1 Ktedonobacter racemifer | reverse complement strand
AAAACGCAGTTGCGCTAGTCCTTCAGTCTCCGCGCTGACTTTGCAAAAGCCCTGACAGTGGCTTCGTCGCTATTGACTTTATTGTTGCGAGGCTCTATAATCCATGTGTCTCGCCCCGGCTTTTCCCTGGGACATCGTGCGACGACGCTTACTACTTTCAGAGGTATCGTCCGTGACCGGAAAGCCGCTCTTCTCCCCTACACTTCTCTCCAGGACTGTTTTCAGGCCCGTACTCTTCTTGCGGCTCGTTTTCCCTCGCTCTCCCGACCCTTAGGCCTCGCTCTGCTGCTTCCAGGTTCGCGTCCGCCCGGGATTCGGTCAGAATAACCAATCCACTTATGGAGGTCGCTACAATGCAGCCGCAGAGGGCTATGTTTGTCCCCCTGTCCCTGGTTATTTTCGGCGCAATGGTGCTGGTGACCCTTATTCTATCCGGGAGGGCCGGGGCGGAGCCCTGGAGGGTGCCGGGGTTACAGGGAGGTGCCCCATTCCTCATCAGCTACCAGGGCAAGCTCACCGACCCCAACACCGGCCAGCCTAAACCCGACGGCGATTATTCCCTCGGCTTCAAGATCTACGATGCTGAAGCGAATGGTAACCTGGTCTGGTCGGAAACCCAACTCGCCAGGCTTTCCGGCGGCTATTTCACGGTTTACCTGGGCAGCCAGAACAACGGCACTGGAACGTTGGGACCGGCCACCTTTGGCGGCTCCGGGCGCTGGCTGGAGATCCAGGTCGGCGCTGAGACCCTTTCCCCCCGCCAACGCATCTCCGCTGCCCCCTACGCCCTGCAGGCCCACGAATCATTGAACGCGGCCAATCTGGGCGGGCAGCCCCCGTCTGCCTTCGCCACCGCCAGCCACACCCACGACGGCTCTGAGATCATCACCGGCACGGTGGCGGAGGCGCGCATAGACAGCAGCATCGCCAGGGATTCGGAGATTACGAGCACCATAAGCGTTCACGCCGCCGACCCCTCTGCGCATCACCCCAGATACACCGATGCCGAGGCCAGGGCCACCATCAATGGCGACACCGCCCACTACACGGCAGCGTCGCATGCCCATACGCACGATGACCGCTACTACACCAAGACCGAATCGACCGGGCTATTTGCCTCTGTATCCCACAACCACGACGCGTCATACTATACCAAGACCGAATCCATCGCTCTATTTGCCCCTGTATCTCACAACCACGATGCGTCATACTATACCAAGACCGAGTCGATCGCTCTATTTGCCCCCGCATCTCACAACCACGATGCCTCCTACTACACCAAGGCCGAGAGTGACGCCCGCTATGCGTCGAGCTCACAGCGCCGCGCCCTGAACCCTAAACAGGTGGCCCTCAAGCGGTGGTACGCCGCCAATCAGTCCGGCAACAACCTGATCTCCATTGGGGGTAGTCCTCGGGGCATGGCGTTCGACGGCGCCAACATCTGGGTGGTGGACAACAACAACGACCTCTCCAAGATCGACTCGAGCACCGGCCTCGTCTCCAGCTACGTGCTCCCAGCCGGCGCCTATGACCCCAAGGATATCGCCTACGACGGCATTTACCTCTGGGTCGCCTGCTACGCCTGTGGCGACGGCAACGCCAGCGTGGCCCGGATCGATCCCAAGAACCCGGCCGGACCTGGGAATGCGGTCCTGCCCCTTTCCGACGCCCCCTCGGCCTGGAACCTGGCCTACGATGGCCGGGACATCTGGGTGACCAACATAGTGCAACACAAGGTCACCCGGGTCAACCCGGTCACCAGCCAGCGCACCACGTATGCGCTGCCGCTCACTGATCTTACCCCTCGCGGCATCGCCCACGACGGGACCTTCCTGTGGACGGCGAACTACGGCAGCAACACCGTCACCAGGGTTAATCCTACCGACGGGTCTATGGTCAGTTTCCCGTTGCCCTCCGGAGCGGCAAATCCCTACGGCGTCGCCTTTGACGGCAGCTACATCTGGATTGCCAATGGGGGCAGTAGCAATATCACCAGGATCGACCCTAGCTCCGGTGCCGGCACCAACTTCGCCCTTCCGAGTGGGTCCACCGGCTCACAAGGCATACTCTTCGACGGTACCTACCTGTGGGTGGCCAACCTGACCTCCAATAACCTCAGCCGCATAGACCCTTCCACCGGCACCGACAGCAATTTCGCGCTTCCCGCCGCCGATCTGCGGCCCCTGGGCCTGGCCTACGATGGGGCAAATATCTGGGTTGCGAATACTGGCGCTGGGGCCAATAGCGTCACGAAATTCTAACGTGTGGGCGGAGGTTGGTGTGAAAAAGGTCGTTCTGGTGGCTCTGTGCGTTTCCTTGCTCGGATTTACTGCCGCTGGGGCATGGGCCATGTCCTCCGGGCAGTACAAGATCGACTGGAGCGCCGCCTCCGGCGGAGGCGGCGCGCTCACTGCCTCCACACACGCCCTGAACGGGTCTGTGGGGCAGGCTACCGTAGGCAACCTTCGAAGCAATGCCTATGCCTTGAGCCCAGGCTTTTGGGCTGGCGCCGGCCAGCAAACGGGTGGCATGCAGAAGATCTTTCTGCCCCTGATCCTGAAAAACCGCAATTGACCGTCCTCTTGCTTCATGCCTGTCTGGGCCTGCTCATACGACCTTGAGGGTGTGTCACGAGTTTTGCCGAGAATCGATAGTTGCACTTCTTGACAATTGTGCTATAATAGTTACAGGTTTTCACCGTAATAGGCAGAGCTCCCAACACACTCTCTGCAACATCTCTCTACAAAGGCAGATATCTTTGCCCGCTTCCTCCCTCTTGTTTCGCCATCGGCCAGCCGAGGATGTTCGAGGTCAAACTCCATAGCCAGCCTTTAGGCCCCGTTTGCTTTCATGGTTGAAAGGCCGCCCCGGGCGAGCCCGGCGTCTTTGCGCTTGCCCCCAAATCTCTTGAGGGGAGAACTCCCTTGTTGAACATCGCAGAACTGGAATCGAAAACCCTGGACGAACTCCAAGAAATGGCCAAGGAGCTGGAGATCTCGGGCTTCACCCGGCTAAAGAAGCAGGAACTGATCTTTCGGCTGCTGCAGGCACAAACCGAGCAGCAGGGCAATATCTTCGGCGGTGGCGTCCTGGAGATCATGGAGGACGGCATCGGTTTCCTGCGCGGCGAGCGGCTCTTGCCCGCCAACAACGACATCTACGTCTCCCAGTCCCAGATCCGCCGCTTTGGCCTGCGCACCGGCGACATGGTCACCGGGCAATTGCGCCCGCCCAAGGAGAGCGAGAAGTACTACAGCCTGCTGCGGGTGGAGGCGGTCAACGGCCTGGACCCGGAGATCGCCAAGAAACGCCCCCACTTCGACACCCTGACGCCGGTCTTCCCTCGGGAGCTGCTCAACCTGGAGACGGCGCCGAACATCCTGGCCCCTCGCCTGATAAACCTCCTGGCGCCCATCGGCCGGGGCCAGCGCGGGCTCATCGTGTCCCCGCCGAAAGCGGGCAAGACCACCATCCTGAAACAGATCGCCAACGGCATCACCGGCAACTACAACGATGTCCATCTGATGGTGATGTTGATCGGCGAACGCCCGGAGGAGGTCACCGACGTCAAGCGCTCGGTGAAGGCCGAGGTCATCAGCTCCACCTTCGACGAGCCGGTGGAGGACCATTCTATCGTGGCCGAGCTGGGCCTGGAAAGGGCCAAGCGCCTGGTGGAGTGCGGAAAGGACGTGGTGATCCTGTTGGACAGCATCACGCGCCTGTCCCGGGCCTACAACCTGAGCGTTCCACCCAGCGGGCGAACCCTGTCCGGGGGCCTGGACCCGGTGGCCCTCTACCCGCCCAAGCGTTTCTTCGGCGCAGCTCGAAAGCTTGAGGAGGGCGGCAGCCTGACCGTCATCGCCACCTGCCTGGTGGATACCGGCAGCCGTATGGACGAGGTGATCTACGAGGAGTTCAAGGGTACGGGGAACATGGAGCTGGTGCTGGATCGCAAATTCGCGGAGAAGCGCCTCTTCCCCGCCATCGACGTGGCCCGGTCGGCGACCAGGCGGGAAGAACTGCTCCTGGACGAATGGACCCTGAGGCAGGTCTGGATCATGCGACGCATGCTCAGCGCCATCGGCTCCAGTGGCAGCGGCACCGAGGCCCTGGAAGCTCTGCTGGCCCGGCTGAGCAAGACCAGGGACAACCGCGAGTTTTAGTCAACCCTGAAAGAGATCGTCTAGTATGTTGATTCCATAATACAGTTGCAATAAGAGGCATTTGGGTGTATAATC
>DYIS01000248.1 GCA_020723545.1 Ktedonobacter racemifer | reverse complement strand
GGGGCATTAACCTGGTGGCCGAGCCGGGGCAGACGGTGGCCCTGGTGGGCCCGACCGGAGCGGGAAAGACCTCCATCGCCAACCTCATCGGCCGCTTCTACGACGTGACCGAAGGCCAGGTGTTGGTGGACGGCCACGACGTGCGAGAGGTCTCCCTGGCGTCCCTGCGGAGCCAGATGGGCATCGTGCCCCAGGACAGCTTCTTGTTCTCCGGCACCATCGCCGACAATATTCGTTACGGCCGGCTGGAGGCCACCGAGGAGGAGGTGGTCCAGGCGGCCAAGCTGGTGAACGCTCACGGGTTCATCAGCCAGTTGCCCCAGGGCTACCAGGCCCAGGTGATGGAGCGGGGGGTCAATTTCTCGCTGGGGCAGCGGCAGCTCGTCTCTTTCGCCAGGGCTATTTTGGCCCAGCCGCGGCTCCTGATCCTGGACGAGGCCACCTCCAGCGTGGATACCCGCACCGAAGCGCTGATCCAGTCAGCCCTGGCCCGGCTGCTCCATGGGCGCACCTCCTTCGTCATCGCCCACCGGCTCTCCACCATCCGCAACGCCGACCAGGTATTGGTGGTGGAGGAGGGGCAGATCGTGGAGAGGGGCACTCACCAGTCGCTCCTGGAGGCCAGGGGGCGCTACTACGAGATCTACCAGATGCAGTTCCGGGAGGAAGAAAAAGCCCTGGCTCCCAGCGGTATCCCAGCCCAGCGCCTTGCTCCCGCTGCATAGTGCCTCAGCCCGCCTCCGGGTTCCTTACTGGTAAAAAACCGGCCACCGTTACGCAAGTAGAGCTGGTCTTCCGCCCCGCAACCGTCCCTCAAATCCACCGCTGGAGAAAACGGCCGTACACCTGGAAGGTGTATAAGCCGCGTCCACCTTCCAGGTGTACGGCCGAGATGGCTAGCTGATACGTGGTGGGGTGCCAACGAACTTGGAGGCCACTCCGGCGGGGTGCTCTTCGGGAGTCTCACTACCACTGAGGAACGATACCAGCGCCTCTACCACCTTGGGGTCAAATTGGGTGCCCGCGTAACGCTTGATCGCAGCGATGGCCTCCTGGGGTTCCATCTTGACCCGATAGGGCCGGTCGGAGGTCATGGCCTCGTAGGCATCGGCCACCATCAGGATCCGGGCCCCCAGGGGGATGTGCTCCCCGGCCAACCCGTTGGGATAGCCGGAGCCGTCGTACCACTCATGGTGAGCCCCGGCCAGGCGCGCGGCATCCGGCAGAAAGTCCACGTACTCCAGGATCTTGCCACTGGCGGCGGGATGGAGTTGCATCTGGGCCTTCTCCTCATGGGTCAAGATGCCGTTCTTATGCAAGACCGCATCGTCCACCCCGATCTTACCCAGGTCGTGCAGGAGGGCAGCGGAGCGCAAGACATTCACCTGGTCATCTGGCAGAGCCATGTGCCGGGCAATGCCCACGGAAAGGTCCCGCACGCGTTCAGAGTGGCCCTTGGTATACGGATCTTTGGTCTCCAGGGTCGAAGCCAGGGCAGCCAGGGTCTCCACAAAGAGGCTCTGCACCCGTTCGTAAAGCCGGGAGTTCTCCAACGCGATGGCGGCCTGACTGGCCAGGCCCTCCACCAATCGCAAGTCCGCCTCGCTGAAGCGACGGCGGGGCCCCATGGCGTGGACGTTCAACACCCCGAAGGTCTTGCCTTTCATCGCCAGGGGCGCCGAGACGGCCCAGATCGGGCTTTGTCCCCCGGTCATGCCTGCAGTGAAGCGTTTTTCATCGGAAGCCAGAAAGGTGCGTAAATAGTCGGTGAAATGCCCCTTGCGGTAAGGGCTTTCCTGGAGCCGTCGGTCCACGATGCCGTCCTGGAACAATAGCGACTGCCCATGCTCCACCACCCATCCGGCCACGCCCTCGCCCACCTTCACCCGGGTGGAACGCACTACCTCATCGGCCAGGCCCCGCGCGGCAGCGATGGTCAGCTCCTGGCTCTCAGCATCCAGGAGCATGATAGAGGCCACATCACCCCCCGATATCTCCAGGGCCGCGGTGGTTATGTTGTCCAGGGCCTGTTTCAGCTCTAAGGAAGAGGCGACGGTCTTGCTCACCTGGTGGAGCCGTTCGTAGTTGGCGGCGTCTACCGTGTTTTTCTCCAACATCTGCACCCGCTCTACGGCGATGGCGGCCTGGGAGGCAAAGGAGGTCAGGAGCTCGATCTCTGGAGGGGAGAAGCGGTAGGGCATGCGCATGTAAACGGCCAGCACACCCAGGGATTTACTCTCGGCCCTCACGGGCACGGCCAGGCAAGCCCTAAGCTTGGCGTCGCGGTCCCAGCGGGAGTTCCGGCCCCCGGGGGTCGGCCTGCATGTCGGGGAAGTGCAGGGTGCTGCCGTCCACTATGATCCGTCCCCACATCCCCTGGCCGGCCTTGACCTGGAGCTGAGCCACCTGCTCCATAGGTATCCCCCGGGCGGCCTGACAACGCAGCTCTTGCGTATGCTCGTCCAACAGTTGCAGTGTGCAGGCTTCAGCATGCAGGATGCTGGCGGCCAGGTCAACGATGGTGTGCCAGACCTTTTCTTTTTCCCAACCGGCTCCGAGCGCCACTCCAATGCGCTGCAAGGCCGCTTGCAATTCCGCCGACTCGTGGCGCAGATGCTGCCTCAGCCGGGCATCCTCGATGACTGCCGCTGCCCGCTGGGCCAGGATGGACAGCGCCCAGGTCTCATCCAGGCTGAATTCGTGGGGCTCACCCCTCATGACGGTCAGGGCACCATAGACAGCCTCGGAGGTCAGGATCGGTGCAGAGATGGTGGAGCGATATCCCAGTTCCCGAGCCGGGGTCAAAAGAGGCGCGTAATCTGGTTCCTTGAACACGTCCGCATAGCTCACGGCCTGACGGCGCGACACGGCGGAGCCAATGTCCGCCAGGCCCACCCGGAGCCGCAGGATGCGCAGATAATCGGCTGGTATGCCCACGGAGGCCTCAACGCTCATGCGGCCATCCTTTTCCTCGACCGAGGCCACCAGCCCGGCCTTGCTCCCCAGGGCCTGGCAGGTGACCTCCACGATGTGCCGGAGTTGCTGGGCTAATTCGGCATCGGCGGGGAGTGGAAGGCTGCTGCGGTACACCGTTTCCAGCTCGCCGGAGAGGCGTTTGGCCTCGTTCTCGATCTTTTCCCGGTCCAGGCTATTAGCCAGGGGCACCGCCACTTCCCGAGCCAACTCGTCCATAAGCCCAACTTTTTCCGCAGAAAAGGCCTCGTTGCTTCGGGTGTTGAACAGGAGAAGGGCACCCAGCGTCTTGCCCTGGAAGATCAAGGGCGCCACGGCTGCCGAGCGGGCTGGGAGCTTACGAGGGTCGGATTGTTGCCAATCGGGGTTCAACTCGCCTAGCGGAAGCGCTTTCTCCAGCCTAGCCATCCAACCACTGCTGCCTCCGGCCAGTATTGGCCTGAGCCGGTTCAGGGCTTCATCAGGTAGACCCCAGGCACTCTCCACCTGGAACTCGCTCAGCTCCGAGCTGCGAACCAAGAGGATGCCAGCATCGGCGGGCAAGACCTCCGGGACCAGGTACCACAGGGCTTCCGCCAGCTGAGATAACTGGAGATACTCCCGGGCCTTTTGACCAAAGCCGTGGACGGCCTTGATCCGAGAGAGTTGATATTCGTTGCGCCGGGCGACAGTCCACTCCCGGTCCATGAGGTCAGCGATGAAGATGGTGAGGAGCGCCACCACCAGCTCGCTGGTCAAGGCCACGGCCAGGCTCAGGCGTGCCGGGCCGCTGCCGCCCAGCCGCAGCCCCTCGTACAAGACCAGGCTGGCCACCAGGCTGCCCAGGGCACCGGGGCTGCCGTAGCGGAAGGCGTTCACCAGGATGGAAAAGAAATAGATCGGGAATAAGGGCAAGCCGGACCGAGAGCCAAAGTAGATGATGGCGGTCAATAGCGCCAGGTCAACGGCGCTGGAGAGAACCACCAGGTAAGATGAAAGAACTGGCGGAAGATCAGGAAAAGGGAGACGAGGCTGAACAAGAGGGCCAGGAGATAGACCAGCAGGAGGGAAAGGAGTTCAGGGACCTGATAGCCCTGGGCAGCCACCAGGGCCAGCCCGCCGGCGGCCAGGATGCCTCGGAACCAGGTGACCCTGAGCTCCAGGCGCCGAAGGCGTTCCTTCTCCAACGGGGTTTCTCGCCCCAGGTTGGGAAGCGACATGCTGGCCTCCCCGCAGTCTCTTAGCCGTCCCGTCTGATTAATAAACTCAGGCTCTTCTCCAAATTTAGTGGATTAGTCAGTTTAGCTCTTTAACAACATTGAC
>DYIS01000247.1 GCA_020723545.1 Ktedonobacter racemifer | reverse complement strand
CAAGAAGGCCTACGCCCAATACCAGGCAGATAAGCCCGCCCGAGGGGCCCGACTTCGAGCGAAGGCATTGCTGCGACGGCACCGCGGGTTGAGCGGTTCCGAGTGGAACCAGAGGGGCCGACAAGCGAACTGTGGAACCACGGGGGAACATCCGAGGTCACCGGCGGCGCAGGCACAGATGGCGATAGGCTGCGGCCAACCCGTCGGGGCATCCCTGAGGAGGGGCGGGCGGCTCGCGCTCAGGGTCGGCAAGGATCACGTGCGGCGTTTAACGAAGTGCAGCGCGCCCAGCTCTGCTGGCGAGCGCGTTGCGACGAAGGGGCGGCCGCCGCGTCCACTCGTCGCTGAAATCGCCGGGCCACGGCCGCACCGCGTGTCATGACTGTTGGGGGTCGTGCGGTTCGCGGCGGCCTCGCGACAGCGCCGCCGTCCTCCTACGCCACCTTGCGAACCCGCTTCAGAGCATACCCGGTCATCTTGAGCTTCACGACTCGTGGATTGTGTCGGACCCGCCGGGGGGGAAGGCGGCAAGCGCCGATCTCTCTCAGCAGTTCTTCGCAGAGCTCGATCAGCCGCAGGACGTCCCACGCCTCAGCCATTGGGATCATCGCGATCCGAATCCGCTCCAAGCTGTCCGTGAAGCTCAGTCGCAGCGCCTCCACCTTTCCCTGCCGGGCGGCCTCTGCCATCAGACCGCGCACCGCGTTGTACGCGATCAGGAGTCCATAGAGCTCCTGCCGCACGCGATGGGGCGTCTCGCTGCGCAAGGGCCCACCGGAGGGGCGCAGCGGGGTCTTGATCCCCGCATAAGCGATCTCCACTTCCCACCGGGCGTGGTAAAGCAGCACGAGTTCCGCCTCGGGATACCGAAGGGGATCCAGCAACGAGGTGATCCGCCAACTCGTCTTGAAGCCCGGGACCCGGTGGCTAATGAGCCGAAGCGTGAGGATCTGGTAGGACCTCATCATGTTGGCCTGGGGAACAGACCCAAACTTCCCTTTCCAAGGAGGATGGGGGGGGCCGTTATGGCAGATCTTGAGGGAAAACCCCAAAAGCAGCCGTAATAAACCCCCGCAACCCATGGGGAACCCTCAAAAACGCGCAAAATTCGCAGCCAACATCCTCGGGACCCACCGAGGATCTCCGGAAGCTCCGGATGCTTTCGCCTCAGCGCGCGCGGGAGCGTGAAGTTCACCAGCCAGTCGCCTTCCCCGAGCTTGCGGGTCCGCCGATACCTGAGCTTCCGCTTGGCGCGCGTCGCGAAGTGGCACTGCTTCTGGAGCAACTCCCACCAGAATCGGTAGCTGATGAAGCCGCGGTCCATCAGAACCATGGACCCCGGGGAGATGCTGCGGAGCAAGGTGAGAACCAGCGTCATCTCGCCGATCGCATGGCTTCCGACCGCAACCGCGCAAAGTACATGCGTGGCCACCGCCAGCAGAGCGACGATCCGCAGCATCGGAAACGCGCTACGGCCCCGGCCGGACTTGGGAGCCCCAAACTCGATGCGGTTATCGCCGCTGTCGGACGCCCGGAGGGTAGTACCATCCACCCCGACGAGGGGCATGCCCCGGTACTGCTGCTGGGCCGCGTGGCGTTCGCGCAGGGCGTCGGTCTGAGGCTCGAACAGCCGCTGGACCGGCTCCACCCCCAAGCGGTCGCGCGCTTGGGTGAGGGCCGGACTGGTCGGCAGCGCGTCCTTGACCTTCTCCAGTGACCCGCGGAAGCCCAGCGCCAGCCCTTTCAGGATGTTCTGGATCGACGATTCGGGATATGGGCCCATGGCGACCAGAAGTCGGATCACCAACTCGGCGGGCAGCTTCCGGATGCGCTTCGAGTCCTTGCCCGTCTTCTCCAGCGCCTCCCGAATCCACGAGGGCTGGACTTGTGTGCTGATCGCCTCGATGGAGAACGTGAGCGACTGCGGGTCAGGCGGTGCCGTCGTGACGCCGAGGCTTGCCATGGTTCCCCTCCCCTCCCGGATTCCGGAGCTTGACACTCTCTTACTTGAATACGGAAGGAAAGGAGGCAGGTGAAAAGCACAAGCAGGCGGAAGGACGAGCTCAGGGGCCCCCCCGCGCCGCGGCGGTGTCGGGAGGAGTACGATCTCCTGAAGCGACGCCTGCGCGCCTTGGGCTACGTGTGCATGGGAAGCCTGATCCGACGGCGCCTTGCGTGTGGCAAGCCCTCCTGCGCCTGCCGGCGCGACGCGTCAAAACGGCACGGCCCTTATCACCAGTGGAGCTGGAAGATCTCCGGACGGACTCAGAGCCGAGTGCTCACCGCGCCTCTGGCGCGACTCTACCGCGAAGGGATTCGCAACCACCGACGGCTCGACCAGATCATCGATCAGATGCGCACGTTGTCCCTTCGCGCCTTTGAAGCGGCCGCGGACCGTGGCGAGCCCTGATCCTCAACATCAGAGAACGGGATCGGACTCGTCCCTTGGACTATGACCTGAGACACTCCGTCTCCAGATTCCTTAACTAGATGCTGTTGATTAACGCGGGTAAGACGGTCGCCGACAAGGAATTTCGGATGCGCGCGGATTCCCGGGACGCCGTTGGTGGGCCCAGAACGCGGTTTTCAACCCCAAAGTCCCATTTCGGGTTGGGTGCGGCGACACTCCGTCTGGTGAGGATTATGATGGAGGGCTCGACGCCAAGTCGGCGCTCAGCCGCGCGCCAGGACCAGAAGGTTGTGGGAGAACACCGTCGCCCCCACGGTGGCGGCGAAGTGCTCCCATCCCTTGTTGAAGCAGCGAAGCAGGCCCAGGATCCTCTTGAGGAAGGAGATTGTGCCTTCGACGCCCGCGCGAAAGCGCTGGGCGTGCCGGAAAGCGGGGTCGTGTTCCCGTTCCGTTTCTTCCTCGGTCCGCATTCCCTTCTTGCCGATGGAGACGAGCTTCACCTTCTTGCGCAGGTCCTTGAGCGCGTCGACGCTTTCGTAGTACCCCTTGTCCGCGGCGGCTTCCTTGGGATACTTCCCGAACAGAGCCCGGTGGCTCTCCATCGCAGGGTCGAGGAGTTGGTGCTCCACGGGCTTCTTCTCGAAGGCCACGTAGTCGGTGATGAACTTCTGGCGGACCTGCTGGATCTGGATCATGTGACCGAACTCGACCTCCTTGCCGGCCTTGCCCCGCTTGAGAAGTTCCGTGTGCGGCTCGAAGATGCTGAAGAGCTTCTGGTCGTTGGGGACCGCTTCCCCCAGGAGGACCCGACGCCTGGCCTGATCGATGACCTTCCCTCCCAACTCCCGGTAGTGTTCCAGCTCCCCGATCAAGGCCTGGGCCATCGCGTCATCCAGAAGCCCGTACCGGTTGCACTTCCTTCCGTTCGCCAGTTCCTGTCGAACTTCCCCGGCCCATTGGGAAACGGCCTCTACACGGCCAATCAGGTCCATATAGAGGGGTTTGAGCTGGGAGGCGGCGTTCTCTTTTCCCGCCTTGCGACCGATCTGTTGAGCCAAGCGCTTGGCACGCTTGGGGTGAAGACGCTGGTCCCCGACGGCCCTGGGGTCCAGCTCCCGCGCGCGCTCGATCAGGCGCGAAAGCACACGACAGGTGTCCCACAAGAGCGTCGAATCCGTCGGATAATGGATGTGGGTCTCGACTGCGGTGGTATCGAGCCTGACCTTCTCGCCGCTGATGAGTTCCTCCTGGACGGCATGGCGGGCCAGGAGCTGGTTCACCTTCTTCCACGTCTCCGGCGGGATCGAGTTCTTGAGCTTGTCGAGCGTGGTGAAGTCCATCATGGGGCCGTTGTAGATGCGGGCGAAGCGCCGGAGGTAGTTGCTGTCGTCGATCCGGATGACGATCTCGCGGAGCGACGCTCCTTCGATGATCTGGCACAGGAGGATCCGCAGAACCTGGTCGGAGGTGAACCGATGGGGCCGCCCGTCCTTGCCTTTGACCGTCGCGTACTTGAGCGGTTTCCTGAGGTCACGGTGGATCGCCTCCACGATCGCCGGGTTATCGTCGAGAATCCTGGAGATGGATTCGTACTTGGCGTAGTATGCGTTGGTGAGCCTGAGCGCCGAGGGCTGGAAGTCGATCTCGGTCTGGGCGTTGATCTTCTCGCGCATGACGGCCCTCCCTCCACAGTTCTTCTGTTCTTACAGTTAATAACCCCCCAGAGGGAGGGCCTCATCCACAAATCGCATCCGAATGACCAAATAGATGCGTTTTGCGCGTTTTTCCAGAACTGAGCGGGCCCAAGCAACAGGAACTAGCTACGAGGAATATTTTTCTAATGCGAGCGCTACGGTGAGGCTGACCC
>DYIS01000246.1 GCA_020723545.1 Ktedonobacter racemifer | reverse complement strand
CCGTTTTGCGTCTCGGGTGGTACCCTGAGAGCCAGCCTGCCACCTTTGAGCGTCGGCACCGACAGCTCACCTCCCAGGACCAGCTTGGTGAACTCCACCGGCATCTCCAGGTACAGATCGTCGCCTCTGCGCTCGAAAACGCCATGGGGCTTTACCCTAATCACCAGGTAAAGATCGCCTTTGGCGCCTCCCCCTACCCCAAGACCGCCCTCGCCGGCCATCCTGATGCGGGAGCCGTCCTTAACTCCGGGCGGGATCTTCACCTCCAACCGGCGCTCCCTACCATCCGGCGAGGTCAGCTTCAGCAGACGTTGGGCACCAGCAAAAGCCTCTTCCAGGGTAACCTCCACCGGCTGCTCGTAGTCCTGGCCCCGGCGTGCGCGCCGGGAGCTTTCGAAACCGCCGGCGCGACCCATCCCCCCGAAGAAGGTTTGAAAGAACTCCGAGAAGCCAGTCCCGCCGAACATCTGGCCCAGCTCTTCCTCGGTGATGGTCCTCTGGTAATATTGGCCACCTGGCTCTCCACCAAACCCAAACTGGCTCCAATCGAAGGGCTGTCCACCAGCGCCACCGCCGGCTCGTTGCCACTGCTCGTACTGTTGCCAGTTGGCTCCCAGGGTATCATACCTCCTGCGCTTTTCAGGATCGCCCAGCACCTCGTAGGCCTCGTTGATCTCCTTGAAGCGGGCCTCGGCCGCCTTCTTATCCCCAGCAGTCACATCGGGGTGATACTTGCGCGCCAGCTTGCGATAGGCCTGTTTGATGTCTTTGTCGGTGGCCGCCCTATTCAGGCCAAGGATCTGGTAATAGTCTTTGTACTGCATAAACCATCCCCGTCAGCCGGATTACACGCCAGTTCAATTGTCTGTATTATATGCCGTGAGCATTTAATTGTCAAGTAATATAAAATATTTCGTACAATCTCATGAAAATTGATGGTAAAGATCTTGACAATGGTATTATCAATATGATATAATTGGCGTCGAAAAGGAGAGGTACGGTTGGCAGAGGACCTTTCTTCGGTACCAAGATACGTTATCAGCGTGGCCGCCAGGCTCGCCGGCCTTCCCGCCCATACCCTGCGCCTTTACGATCGCTGGGGGCTGGTGCAACCAGCACGCGTGGGGGGCAGGAACCGGCTTTACTCCGACGCCGACATCGCCAGGATCACGCACATTGCCTCCTTGGCCGCCCGAGGGGTGAACCTGGCGGGCATCAAGGTGATCCTGGAGATGGAAGCCCAGCAGTCGGGCCGATCCCCGGACTAGTTTGCCGACTTTGCACCTCACCAGACTTTTAACAATTATACCAAGGAGGTTGATGCAAGATGAGCATCATGCGTTGGGAACCCTTTAGCGAGTTGATGTCCCTAAGAGACGCCATGGATCGTCTCTTTGAGGACAGCTTCGTCCGACCTCGGGCGGGCTGGCTGGCTCCGACTTTAGAGGGAGACCTGGCCCTGGACATGTACGAGACGGACAATGACCTGGTGATCACCGCGGCTCTGCCGGGTGCCGCACCCGAGGACGTGGACATCACCATCACTGGCGATACCCTGGCCATCAAGGCCGAGATCAAGGAGGAGGAAGACGTCAAGCGCGACTGCTACTACTGCCAGGAGCGTCGCTTTGGCCGCTTCTCGCGCAGTGTTTCCCTCCCCATCCCAGTGCAGGCGAACGAGGCCGAGGCCAGGTTCAAGGACGGGGTCCTGACCCTGACCTTGCCCAAGGCGGAGGAGATCAAGCCCAAGACGATCAAAGTTCAGACTGACAAGAAATAGAATGCCTAATGCCAAATTTGGAGGGATCAGCTATGAGCATAGCTCGTTGGGAGCCCTTTAGAGAAATACTGACCCTGCGAGATGCCATGGATCGGCTCTTCGAAGAGAGCTTCGTCCGGCCTCGTGCGGGTTGGCTGGGGGCCGCCGGCCTGGGCCGGCTCGACCTGGACATCTATGAGACCAAGGATGACCTGGTGGTGAAGGCCGCCGTGCCGGGCGTCAGGCCCGAGGACGTGGACATCACCGTCACTGGCGACACCTTAACCATCAAGGGCGAGACCAAGGAAGAGACCGAGACTAAAAAGGGCAACTACTACCGCAAGGAGCGCCGCTACGGCCAGTTTGCCCGATCGGTATCCTTGCCAGTGGCAGTTAGGTCCGATAAGGCCGAGGCCAGGTTCAAGGACGGGGTCCTAACCCTGACCCTGCCCAAGGCAGAGGAGGCCAAGGCCAGGGTTATCAAGATCAAACCCGAAAGAAAGTAAATGAAGCCTGTGGCCCGGTGACCATGGGCCTGGAGAGCGGAGAGGCACCGGTTGCGGCGCCTCTCCGCTCTCAGTCAGGAGATAAGCCCGGGCCTATCTCCCCCTCTTTAACTCTTCGACCACGCCCAGTATTTCCGCCAGGTGGGGGCCTTCCTTTGTGGGATAGACTTTGTTTGCCGCCTCCGGGCATTTATGACCTAGACGAAGGCGTCCTTCAATGCCTCGAACTCCTCCGCGAACCGGGGACTCACTATTGGCTGCTTCACCAACGGGCCGGCCCTCAGGGCTGGGACCTGGTCCTCGTAGGTGGGCTTTCCCTCCACCTGGTAGATGACCCCAGTGGGGATGCGCTCGCCCCACTCCAGGGCTTTGGCAAACGCCTTCATCCTGTCTGTGGGGTCGTATCCGGTTTCATCCTCAACCTTGTACACCCGCTGGCGATACCAGTCGTAGGTGTTCACCCGGTTGAAGGTCACGCAGGGCTGGAGGGCGTCCACCAGGGGGTAGCCCCGGTGGTTGATGGCCTTCATGATCGTGTCGGCCAGGTGCTTGAGGTCTCCGGCGAAACTCCGGGAGACGAAGGTGGCACCTGCCGCCAGGGCCAGGGCCAGAGGGTTAACCGCGGCCTCAATTGCTCCCTCGGGTGAGGTGGTGGTGACGAATCCGCGATCGCTGGTGGGCGAATACTGCCCCTTGGTCAGGCCGTAGATCTGGTTGTCCTGAATGATGTCCACTATGTCGATGTTGCGGCGCATGGCGTGCAGGAAGTGATTGCCGCCGATGCCATAGCCGTCGCCATCACCGTGTACAGCGATCACCCTCAAGCTGTGATTGGCCAGCCTAATGCCCGTAGCCACCGGCAGGGGCCGGCCGTGGATGGACAGGTAGCCATTGGCCCGGGTGTAATCCGGCAGCTTGCTGCCGCAGCCGATGCCAGAGACGAACATCACCTGGTAGGGCTTCAGGTCCAGCCCGGCCAGGGCCATTTTTACCGCGTTCCAGATGCCGTAGTCGCCGCAGCCCACACACCAGGTGGGCCGCACCGGCACGAAGAAGTCTTTCACATCGGACATCTCACTTCACCTCCTCGGGCAGATGGGCCAGGATGTAATCCGGAGAGAGGGCTCGGCCGTCGTACTTCAGGATCCTGGCATTCACCACAATGCCCGTGTGCATGCGCAAGAGGCTCGCCATCTGCCCGGAGTAATTGCTCTCCACGTCGACGATGTACTTAGCCCGGGACAGGGACGCCACCACTTTCTCGCCGGGGAAGGGCCAAATATCCACCAAGTGGACGAGGTTGGCCTTTCGCCCGCCGCGATTGAGCACATCCACCGCCTCGCGCAGTGGGCCGTAGGTGGACCCCCAGGCCAGGAAGGTGATGTCGGCCTCCGGCGAGCCGTATGTCTCCGGGGCCCGCATTTCCTGCCGGGCGGCCTCCAGCTTGCGCATGCGCTTTTCCACCATCCTGGTGCGGATGTCAGCCTCCTCGGTGATGCGGCCCTCCTCGTCGTGCTCGTCCGAGGTAGCGGAGTAGACCGCCTTGGGATGGCCGGGGATGGCCCGGGGCGAGATGCCCAACCCGGTGAACTGGTATCGACGGTATGGGCCCTGCAAGGCGTCCAGCTCCGCATCGCTCAGGATCTGTCCTCGATCGATGGTCGCCGCCGACAGGTCAAAAGCCTCCTTCTCCACCGACCGGATGGCACCGGCCAGGAACTCATCGCTGATCACGATGGCCGGTGTCTGGTATCGCTCCGCCAGATTGAAGGCCCTGATCCCCGCCTCATAGCACTGCTCCACGGTGCCGGGAGCCAGGACAATGCGGGGGAATTCCCCCTGGGAAGCGTGCAGGAGAAATAGCAGGTCCCCTTGCTCGGTGCGTGTGGCCAGCCCGGTGGAGGGGCCCGGCCGCTGTGCCTCCACGATGACCACGGGGGTCTCGGTCATCCCCGCCAGCCCCAGGGCTTCCACCATCAGGGAGAAGCCACCGCCCGAGGTGGAGGCCATGGCC
>DYIS01000245.1 GCA_020723545.1 Ktedonobacter racemifer | reverse complement strand
CAGGGTCTGTTCCCACATCCCCTCGGGGAAAACCTTGCCCAGCCGGTAGAACTCGTTACAGGCCTCGGTGGTGATGGTGAAACCCGGCGGCACCGGCAGACCGGCGTTGGTCATCTCGGCCACGCCAGCGCCCTTCCCGCCCAGGAGATCTCGCATCCCGGCGTTGCCCTCGCTGAAAAGATAGACCCATCTTTTGGATATCACGTCTGGAAAACCTCCGATTAGCTCAATTCGTCCAACAGTACGTCCTTTAACTCCGCCACCGAAACCCGGATCTGCTCCATGAAATCCCGCGCCCGGATGGTAACCGCCCTGTCCTCCAAAGATTGCACGTCCACGGTGACGCAGAAAGGGGTGCCCACCTCGTCCTGGCGGCGATAGAGCCGGCCGATGGCGCCGGTGTCGTCGTACACGGCCATCATGTGTGGCTTCAGCGTCCTGGTTATCTCCCGGGCCAGGGTCACGATCTCCGGCCGGTTGCGCAGGAGCGGCAGCACAGCCACCTTGATGGGCGCCAGGTCCTTGTGCAGCCGGAGCACCACCCGCTTTTCCTTGCGCACCTCTTCTTCGTGATAGGCGTCCAAGAGGAACGTAAGCATAGCCCGGTCCACTCCGCCCGAGGGCTCGATGACGTAGGGTATTATGTGCTCGCCGGTCTCTTCGTCGTAGAAGGTCAGGTCCCGACCGGAGGCCTGAGAATGTTGCCGCAGGTCGAAGTCGGTGCGGTTGGCTATGCCCTCCAGCTCAGCCCACCCCATGGGGAAGTTGTACTCCACGTCGGCACAGGCCCGGGCGTAGTGAGCCAGCTCGTCCTTCGTGTGGGGCCGAATGCGCAGGCTCTCTGCTCGAATGCCCAGGCGGATGTACCAGTCATAGCGGTCCTGGATCCAACGCTGGTGCCACTCCTCGTCGGTGCCGGGCCTGACGAAGTATTCCACCTCCATCTGCTCGAATTCCCGGCTGCGGAAGGTGAAGTTCCCTGGTGTGAGCTCGTTGCGGAAGGCCTTGCCGATCTGGGCGATGCCGAAGGGCAGCTTCTTGCGCATGGCGGTCTGGACGTTCAAGAAGTTCACGAAAATACCCTGGGCCGTCTCCGGCCGCAGATAGGCCACCGCCGCCTGGTCCTCCACCGGCCCCACGAAGGTCTTGAACATCAGGTTGAACCGCCGCACATCGGTGAGTTCCCCGCCGCACTCCGGGCACACGTCGCCCTTCACGTCGTCAGCCCGGAAGCGGCGTTTGCACGACTTGCAGTCCACCAGGGGGTCGGTGAACTCGGTCACGTGCCCCGAGGCCCGCCACACCTCCGGGTTCATGACGATGGCCGCATCCTGGCCCACCACGTCGTCCCGTTCCTGGACCACGGCCTTCCACCAGGCCCGCTTGACGTTATTCTTCAGCTCCACTCCCAGGGGACCATAGTCCCAGAAGCCGCCGTAGCCACCATAGATCTCCGAGCTCGGAAAGATATAGCCCCGGCGCTTGCACAGGGAGACAATGGTATCCATATCGGGCATGGGACATAGCCTCTCTACTGGTAAAGCAGTGATCGAGGCGCGATATGGCATTCGCTGACGCCAGGCCACGCCTCGAACGCCTATGATACTACAGGCCCGTGGCATTGTAAAGGCCTTAAGAAGCGGCTTTTAAGAGATGCACCTCTCATATGGTGCTTGCCATAACCAAGTTCGCCGCCAGCATCCAATTCGTCCGGTGAGTGGCCGCAGATTCTCCGCACGGTGGCTGCAAAGGGGTAGCAGGCCCCGATACATTACACAGAATCAAAGTATCGGGGCAGGCCAATCGTATTGGCCGTCAGTAGGACCCCGATGCGGCATCGGGGTCCTACCAACGTGGTTGGGCTCCTACCCTACTTAGCGGACATGGGCGAGGTGCTACCATGAGCATCGTTAGGGCTTTCTTCGGCATGTTACGCGGGTTCCTCTACACCTTCTTCTGGCTGGCCATGGACTACCTGCAGCTCCTGCCCGGCTTCGAGCGGCCGGTGCGGGCTCTGAAGGAGCTATACTGGATCCGCACCTGGCTTAGCTGTTGTGGCTGCCTGACCTTGGGGGGCCTGGTGGGCACCCTCCTGACGGTCTTGGTGGTGGCCTGGGCACTGGTGCTTTCGCTCTGAGGGGGGTTTTTATCACATGCCCATCCGTGTCTTAGATATCTCCGTGGCGGCCAGGATCGCGGCGGGAGAGGTCATCGAGCGGCCCGCCTCGGTGGTGAAAGAGCTGATCGAAAACTCCATCGACGCCGGGGCCACTCAGGTAAAAGTAGAGACCCGAGGCGGCGGCGTGGAGCTGATCCGGGTGGTGGACAATGGCTGGGGCATCCCCTCGGAGGAATTGGCCCTGGCCTTCCAGCGCCATTCCACCAGCAAGATCGAGAGGGTCGAAGACCTGACATCGGTGCGCACCCTGGGCTTTCGCGGCGAGGCCTTGCCCAGCATCGCCGCGGTCTCCCAGGTGATCATGGTCTCCCGGCCCGCCGGTGAGCTGGCCGGGAGCTACATCGAGATCGCCGGAGGCGAGGTTCTCCAGGAGGGGACCCGAGGGGCGCCCCTGGGCACCACTGTTACAGTCAGGGATCTTTTCTACAACGTCCCCGCTCGCCGCAAGTTCCTGAGGTCCGAGGACACCGAGGCCGCGCACATCTACCACCTGATTTGCCAGTACGCCCTGGCCTACCCCGGCCTGAGATTCACGCTGGTCAGCTCTGGGCGCATGGCCTTTCAATCCGCAGGCTCGGGCCAGCTACTGGAAGTTCTGGGCCAGGTCTATGGACTGGAGGTGGCCAAGAGCATGCTGGAGGTCAGCGGTGGAGCGGCGGGCGCCGCAGAGCGAGGGACGAGCGCCACGGTATGGGGTTACGTGAGCCAGCCTGCGGTGCACCGGGCCACCAGAGGGCACCTGTCTTTCTTCGTGAACCACCGCTGGGTGCAGAGCCGAATGCTGGCCTATGCCGTGGAAGAGGCCTACCGCACCATGCTTCCATCGGGCAGACATCCCCTTTGTGCCTTGAACATCCTGGTCCCGCCGGAGGAGCTCGACGTGAACGTGCATCCCGCCAAGAGCGAGGTGAAGTTCCTGCGGGATCGCCAGGTGTTCGCCGAAGTGCAGAAGGCAGTGCGCGGATGCCTGGTGGCGGGAGCTCCCATACCGCTGGTCACGGCGCCGGCTTCTGTACCAGTAAACAATAGGCCGCTTCTACTAGTAAAGAAAGCTTCGGTTGCCGGGACGGTGCGGGTCCCCGGGCCAGAACTGGTTTCCTTGGATAGCAAGGCTCCGGGCATGGTCACCTCAAAGCTGCCGCCGCTCAGGGTCCTGGGACAGGTGGCCCAGACCTATATCATCGCCGAGGCCCCGGAGGGAATGTACCTGATCGACCAGCACACGGCGCACGAGAGGGTGCTTTACGAGCGCATACGAGGAGAGCAGGCGCGCACCGGCGTGAGCTCGCAGCTTCTCTTGGAGCCGGTGACCCTGGAGCTCAACCCTCGTCAGGCCCCTGCCCTCTCCGCGCACCTGGACGAGCTGAGTCGCCTGGGATTCTCCATCGAGCCCTTCGGTGACCGGACCTACCTGCTTCGAGCGGTGCCGGCCGTGCTCTTCAAGGGCGATTTCAAGCTGGCCCTGGGGGAGTTGCTGGAGCAGCTCGTCCAGGGGCAGGGTTCGCCGGAGGATTGGCTGGACAAAGCGGCAATAACCATGGCCTGTCATGGGGCAGTCAAGGCCGGCCAGGCCCTCACCGCGGCGGAGATGAGGGAGCTGGTGGAGCAATTGGAGAAGACCGATTCGCCCCGGACCTGCGCTCACGGGCGGCCCACCATGCTGCACCTGAGCGCCGAGCAGTTGGAAAAAGAGTTCGGGAGAAGGTAGTTGAGCGACGACCTGGATATGGCAAGGGACGTCATGCGGGACCAGAACCTGGCTTTCGTCGTCGTCAGGAGGCAGGAAATACTGGCCCAGAGCGCCAGCCCCGGGATCCGGGACCTTCTTCAGGTGACCGACCAGTTGGGGCCGAAGCTGGCCGGTGCGGCCCTGGCCGACAAGGTGGTGGGGAAGGCGGTGGCCATGATCGCCTGGCACGCCGGAATAAGGGAGATATACGCCGGCTTGATCAGCGAGTTGGCCAGGTACGAGCTCCAGCGCGCTGGCATTCCCTGTGAATACGAACGATCCATCCCGATGATCCTGAACCGGGATGGCACCGGCATGTGTCCCCTGGAGAAGACGGTTGAGGGCCTGGCCGAGCCCGGGCTGGCGGTGGCGGCCCTGCGCCGGAGATTCTCCGGT
>DYIS01000244.1 GCA_020723545.1 Ktedonobacter racemifer | reverse complement strand
CCATTTGCGATCACAGCCCTACACCATCAGCGGACTTTTTCAGGACTCTCCTAGTAAAGAAACAAGGAGGCGAGAAGGGCAATGAGGGCTTACCTGGGTGTTGACGTCGGTTCTGTGACCACCAAGCTGGTTCTCCTGGACGAGAATGATCAACTCCTGGAGCGCTTGTACCTGCGCACCCTGGGGCGACCCATCGAGGCGGTCCAGGAGGGCCTGGCCGAGCTGGGCCGGCGGCTGCCCCAACACCTGGAGGTGGCGGGGGTGGGCACCACGGGAAGCGGCCGGTATCTTGCCGGGGTCCTGGTGGGAGCCGACGCGATCAAGAATGAGATCACCGCCCTGGCCGTGGGGGCTTCGCAATACGTGCCCGAGGTCCAGACTATCATTGAGATCGGCGGCCAGGACTCCAAGATCATCATCTTGCGGGATGGGGTGGCCGTGGACTTCGCCATGAACACCGTCTGTGCTGCCGGCACCGGGGCCTTCCTTGACCAGCAGGCCTATCGCCTGAGCCTGCGCATCGAGGACTTCGGCCCTCTAGCCCTTAGAGCCAAGACGCCAGTGCGCATCGCCGGACGCTGCACCGTCTTTGCCGAGTCGGATATGATCCATAAACAGCAAATGGGTCACCGGGTGGAGGATATAATCTACGGCCTGTGCCAGGCCCTGGCCCGTAACTACCTAAACAACGTGGGCCAAGGCAAAAACCTCCGGCCGCCAGTGGTCTTCCTGGGCGGGGTGGCCTTTAACCAGGGGATGGTGCGGGCCATCCAGGAGGCCCTGGGAATGCCGGTCATCGTGCTACCTTACCACGAGGTTATGGGCGCCATCGGGGCGGCTATCCTGGCTCGAGAGCACATATCGCTGAACAGCGCCACCACCCGCTTCCGGGGGTTTGAGGCCAGCCGGGCGGCCTACCGCGCCTCGTCTTTCGAGTGCAAGGCCTGCCCCAATCTCTGCGAGATCGTCCAGGTGCGGATAGGTCAGAAGGTGTTGGCCCGCTGGGGCGGTCGCTGCGACCGCTGGGAGCTGAAAGAAGACATACCAAACGGCCTCACCGACGAACGCACCAGGGCCAGGCCATGATCTGAAAAGGCTCTCCGGTGCCCCTCATTCCCAAGTCCGCTCGTCCACGAGCTTTTTGGCCTCGGCGGGGATCGTCCCCGGGGCCACCCACTCCAGGCGATCCAGGCCCACCCGGCACAGAGCACGGACCTGAGCCTGGATTCCCCCTGAAAGCGCCTGCCGGTCGGCGCCCTCCGCCCCCAGCTCCACCCGCACGGTGAAGAGGTCCTGGTGCCCCAGGCGGGTCACCACGCCCTGGTACCGCGCCACCTCCGGGAAGCGGGAGAGGGCCTCCGCCAGTTGCGTGGGATGGACGAACATGCCCCGCACCTTCACCGCATCGCCCACCCGGCCCAGGATGGCCACCAGCCGGGCGGAGGTGCGGCCGCAGAGGCAGGGCTCGGCCGTGTAAGCCGATAGGTCGCCCGTGCCGAAGCGGATGAGGGGATAGGTGCGGTTGAAGGTGGTCACCACCACCTCGCCGGGCTCGCCGGGGCCCAGGGGCTCTCCTGTAGCCGGGTCCACGATCTCCACGATCACCTCTGCGGGGATGTGGAAGCCCGACTTCTGCGGGCACTCGTAGCCCAGGAGCCCCAGGTCCGCCGTGGCATAGGCGTTGGCCGTGGCTAGGCCATACTCCTCTTCGAAGGCCTTGCGCAGCGAGGGCGGAAGCGGCTCGGCGGTAAAAAGGGCGCGCTTGAGGGGCAACGCCGTGCGGGGGATACCCAGTTCGTCAGCCCGCTTGAGGAGGGTCAAGAGGAAGCTGGGCGTGCCCACGTAGCCGGTGGCTCGCAAGTCCACTATGATCTTGACTTGGAGGTCGGTGTTGCCCACGCCCGTGGGGACAACGGTAGCCCCCAGAACTTGCAGGGCCTCGTCCAGGAGCAGGCCGGCCGGGACCAGGTGGTAGGAGAAGGCGTTGATGACGATGTCGCCCGGCCCGAAGCCAGCGGCGTGGAAGGCCTTGACCGCCGCCCTGGCCAGGTCCTCCTCGGTCCCCTGGGGGTCGTAGAGGGGACCGGGGGAGAAGAAAACATGCTTAAGGCTCTGGGGCGGCACGGCCAGGAACCCCCCGAAGGGCGGCGCGGCCTTCTGGAGGGCCACCAGGTTGTCCTTTTCGGTCACCGGGATCCGGGCCAGATCGGCCACCGTGCGTATCTCCCCGGGCTTGACCCCCGCCCGCTCCAGCTTCTCCCGCACTGCTGGAGCCCTCTCGTAGGCGTAGGCGACGATCTCCTGGAGCCGGCTGGCGTAATAGGACTCTCGCTCGGCGGGAGTCATAGCCTCCCGGTCGGCCTGGTAGAACTCTTCTGCCATATTCTCCTCCTCTGCTATTCTCGCTGGCCGCGGTCGGCTGACCAGGCTAGCTACTGTCTCTCCCCTTGTGGCTAACTAACTCTGGAACCCCGCCGTTGAACCAATTGGAAAGAGTTTCCACAAGGGTGGGTGCCACACATTGGACAGCAAGGACAAGGCGAAGGCTGCCTGGAAGAATCAATTCCCTTTTGTTCCGTTTTATTGCATTCAAGATGGCTATAGCGACCTTGTCCGCGGAGTAGGAACGTGTCATCTGGAAGAATTTGCTGGATCGTACACTCTGGAGATGTTGATCCAGCAACGGCGTATCCACATACCCCGGGCATACTACTGTCAGGCCGATGCCGTAGGGTTTGAGCTCTTGCCGGAGGGCGTTGGACATTCCAATTATGGCGAACTTCGATGCGGAGTAGGCACTGGAGCCAGGGAATACTATCTTTCCTGCCAGAGAAGAAATGTTAACCACGTGCCCGGCTCTGGCTCTGACCATGTGGGGAAGCACCACCCGCAGACAATTCACGGTTCCGAAATAGTCAACCTCCATCACCCGTCTGAACTCTAGCTCGGACAATTGCAGGAACCCCCCGGCTCTCAAAATGCCGGCCGCGTTCACCAGGATATCAATCTTGCCAAACCTTGAGAGCGCTACGGATACCGCTGACTTTATTGTCTCGGGGTCAGTGACATCAGCAGGACAAACCACGGTCTGTCCCTCGCCCATTTGATGAGCCAGGTCCTCTAAGGCATTCCGGTTGCGAGCGAGGATGGCCACACGGGCCCCGGCACGAACAAGATGCGAGGCAACTTGTTTGCCAATCCCAGAGCTGGCACCGGTAACCAGGGCCACTTTGCCGTCGAAATAACCAGGCATTTGTGCCCTCCAAGTATTGCCCCAGAGGCATCCCCACCATGGTCACGGAGCGGGGACGCCCCGTGATAGCGATTCGACCTCGAAGCGGAAAGTGTAGAGGCACTCCCGGCCTTGAGCCTTCAGACATTGCTCCAAAGATGGGCTCATCTGGTACTTCAAGCCCAAGGCCTCAAGCCAGCCGGTAACCCGGGCGAAGACACCGCACTCATACTGGTCGGCGATGCCCACACGGGTCACATTCTCGTGGGCAAAACAGCGCTGAACGTGCACCTGGTACGCGTCGTCACCAACCCCAACCACGCGATAGTCGAGCAGGTCAGGCCCCAGGAGGCCGATGAAGATTTCCTGCGCTAAAAGATAGTCGCTGATGGATGCAATCGAAGGTAGGTTCAACGCTCGAACAATGCGCTGAGCTTCGACCTTACCCTCCTCGTGGGCGGCGGTTTGATTGAGCCGGTTAGCAGTTTCTATCCCGAACACCTGGGCCACGGCCGTGAACCAGCGTGCATCGTGCGACATCCAGCACCTGATGAGCAGGGCTTCCCGCTCTGATGGCGGGAGCCGACTTAAAATACCGTTGGCCCTTTGCCGCAGCGCAGGCAGACTTGTCATTTCAGCAAGACCTCCCCCGTAACTTCATTAATGATGAATTTACGACTGGGTCATCCATTCCTCAAGGCTTGAGGAATGGCTTCTCGGATGCTCTCTTTGGGGCTTCGTAACCCCATCCTATCTCCTCGCCGTTGACGAAGATTCCACGAGGCGTTCGATAACGGCAAAGAATCTCCCGATCGTCTGCGCTATATTCATGAAACACAACCGACTCCCCGAACTCAGCGACAACCTCCCGAACCCGCTCGGCCTCTATGTCGCTGGTTTGACAGAACGTGTTCCAGAACAGGTCAACTACAGCCTTACCTGATATTGACTTGGACTGGTAGTTTGGCTCCAGAAATCTGGGTACTTCGGCCGACGTGTCAAAGACCTTCCACGGTATGGCGGCTTGGCCGCAATACTTGGCCACCGGATATCTTGACTCCACATTTCTTGAGTTGTTTGATACAGT
>DYIS01000243.1 GCA_020723545.1 Ktedonobacter racemifer | reverse complement strand
AGAATGATACCAGACTTCAGGAGGAACTCATAACTCAATTATGCAAGGCTCTCGTTAATATCTAATTCAGTATACCACGTTTCCCGGCAATTGAAAAACCCGGTTGACTGGCTCAAGGCCGTATGTTATATTGCCCGGGCGAAGGGAAGACCATGACCGGATTGATATTGGCCTCCGGGTCGCCCCGGAGACGGGAATTACTGGCCCTGTTGAACATACCTTTCGATGTGGTGACAGCGGAGGCGGACGAAAACGTCGCCGGCGGCTACGACCCGGTGGAGACAGCTAAGGCTATCGCGGCGGCCAAGGCCATGGCGGTGAAGGCCTCGGTGGAAGCGGGCCTGGTCCTGGCGGCGGATACCATCGTGTTCTACCAGGGACAGCTCTTGGGAAAACCCCGCGATGCCACCGAGGCCCAGAACGCACTGTCCCGGATGCGGGGGCGCTGGCACTCCGTCATCACCGGGCTGGCCCTGGCTACCGACTCTGGATCTCTAGTGATGAGCGCGGTGGAGACAAAGGTCAAGATGCGGCGCTACGGCCTGGACGAGGTCGCCTCCTACGTGGCCTCAGGCGAGCCCATGGACAAGGCGGGTGCCTATGCCATTCAGGACCCGGTCTTCCAACCGGTGGCCAGGATCGATGGGTGTTATGCCAACGTGATGGGGCTACCTCTTTGTGCCATCTACGTGCTGCTTGGCGAAAGCGGGATGAGCCTGCCCGTTGACCCAGCTCAGGCTTGCCCCAGCTACCTGGGCATCCGTTGTGCGCTGGTGGAAAAGGGTCCGGCCCTGGCTGTGGCCTAACCTCTTATTTTCCTTAACAGCTCCTGAGGATTCCCGATCAAGACCCCTGCCAGCTCCTCCGGGCCCAGGCCAGCTCCCAGGGCTACGTTACGGGCAAACTCCTCCGTCAACAGGTCTCGCGGCTCGTGGGCGTCGGAGTTAACCAGGAACCGGGCGCCAGCCACTCTCCCCACCTGGACTACATGGCCGTTGGTGAAGCTGTGGCCGGGCCGGCCGCTGATCTCGAGATAGATGTCGTTCAAGGCGGCCAGGGCTGCCTCCTCCGGGGTGATCAGCCCCGGATGGGCCAATATGTCCACGTGAGGACATTCCAGGGCGGCGCGATTCGTGCCCGGCTCCACCGGCTCGATGATGGTTTCACCGTGGATTACGACCAGCCTGGCACCACCCCGACGGGCAGCCGCAGCCAATTCGGCAATGGCCGCTACGGGCACGTGGGTCAGTTCCACGCCGGGGATGGCCTGGATGCCCCAGTATTTGCTGACTAAAGCGCAGTCGGCCAGGATTTGCCGCAGGACCTCTCCCAGGTTTCCAGGCCCCACGTGGTCGGTTAGAGCAATGACTCCGTAGCCCTTGCTGGCCGCCCGGCGAACTAGCTCCACCGGCGATAAGGCCCCATCGCTCAGGAAGGTGTGGGAATGAAAGTCGTAGATCATTTAGCCTCGTCTCCTTGGCAGTTTTAGCGGGGTTCATTGGCGGGTAGCTCCAGGGGAAACATAGCACAATCGGGCGCTGTTTTCAAGGAGCCAGACCGGGACTGCCGGGCTGATTTGACCCTCAACCGGGCATGTGCTAGAATTCTCGGCATCGAGCCTCAAGTTCCATGGCTGCCTCTGGTACTTATGATAGGTCTTGGAGCTATTCTCAGCCAAACTCAGCCAAAGCACCATCTGAGCCCCGCCGTCCTCTTGAGCAACAGGTACGTCAGGGCGTTCCTGGCCTATGCGATCCTATCCCTGGTTTTCACCTATCCATTGGCCCTGCACTTCGCCACCCGCGTGCCAGGCGACGGCCGCGATGACCCGGCCCTGGTGTGGAACCTGTGGTGGACGAGGCATTCTTTGTTGGACCTGGGAACCAGCCCGCTCACCACCGACTACATGTTCTACCCGGTGGGCATCAACCTGGCCTTCTTCACCCTGACCATTCTGAACGGCTTCCTCTCGTTTCCATTGCAGTCCCTGATCGGCCTGGTAGCCACAGCTAATGTCATTTTGATCTTCTCATTCGCGCTCTCCGGGTTCGGGGCGTATCTGCTGGCGCTGTATGTGTTGGGCCCCCGTACACCTGGAAGGTGTACAATGGGGGTACACCTTCCAGGTGTACAGGTTGCCGCCTTCGTGGCGGGCCTGATCTATGCCTTTGGACCAGCCAAGCTCCTGTACGCCTCTTTAGGGCAGTTCAACATGACCAGCACGGAGTGGATACCCTTCTTCGTTCTATACCTGTTCAGATTGGCCCGTCCTCCTGCCGGCGCCATCCCTTTGGCCGGGAGATGGGCCGGGCTTGGCACCGGCACGCGCCATGCAGTGCTGGCCGGCCTCTATCTGGCCCTGGCCGGGCTCAGCGAGTTCACACTCGCCTCTTTCTTGGTGCTATTCGCCGTGGTCTATATCCTTTACCTTTTCCTCTGGGACCGGCGGTGGGCCCTAAACCCGGCCTTGTGGCAGAGATTGACCGTGTTGGGGGGAACCTTCGTTCTCCTCTTTTCTCCTATACTCTGGGCGATGTTCAAGGAGATCAAAGTAGATGGAGACTACATGCTGGCCGGTTGGGGATTTGCTGACGTCTTCTCCGCCGATGTCCTGGGCTTCTTCATCCCCAGCCATCTCCACCCGGTTTTCGGCGCCGGGGCCGCGACGGTTACCAGCCGGTTCAGCTACACTAACTTTGTGACCCTCGGCTTCGTCCCCCTGGCCCTGGCGGCCGTTGCCGCGGCCAGGTTGCGCAAGATGCCCATGGTCGGCTGTTGGCTCCGGGCGCTGGGGGTTTTTGTGATCCTGTCCTTGGGCCCGTTGTTGCATATCGGCGGTACTTCGGTATTCGATCTGGACGGTTTGCCGGTGCGCTTTCCGCTGCCCTTCATTATCTTGCACTATGTGCCACTCATCAAGGGCAACCGCTATCCGGCCCGGTTTCAGGTCCTCACGCTCCTGGCCCTGGCCGTGCTGGCAGCGTACAGCCTTCAATACATCCGGGCGAAGATCGGGCACCGCCGGCTTTGGCCGACGATCGTATCCTTGGCGCTTGGCGTGGCCCTCGGTTTCGAATACCTGGCGGTACCGTTGCCGCTGTCTGATTTTCAGGTCCCTGAGGTCTACCGGATGATCGGGAAGGAACCCGGGAGCGAGCCCATCCTGCAACTGCCACTATCCTGGCGCAATAGCTTCTCTTTCATCCCCAACCGGTTCACCGAGCTGCCGACCAGCATCAACACCGTGGTCATGTTCCAGCAGTACTACCAGACCGCGCACCAGCGCCGGAGCCTCAGCGGCAATACCTCACGCAACCCGGAGTTCAAGTTCGATTATTTCATCCGGGCCCCCGTTATTCGCTCCCTCATCGACCTGGAGGAGGGGCGGCCGGTATCAGCGGCGCAACTGGAGGCGGACAGGTCCATGGCCCCGGAGGTCTTGCGTTTCTTCGGATTCCGATACGTGGTGATCCATCCGCCCCTCACCGGCACGGCGGTAGAGGAGTATGTGCGGAGCATGTTTCCGGTGCGCGAGTTTTACCGTAAAGATGGCATAGTTGGCTACCGGGTTCAAGCCCCTTTACCGCCGGCCTCCGCCCAGATCGACCTTGGGGGCGATCTGGGCCTCTTGTACACCGCTGAGGGCTGGGGTGGGGTGGAACGGGCGCCAGAGGGCTACGGCTTTCGCTGGCTGGAGCGTCCGGAGGCCAGGATGTTCCTGCCGGTGGGCTCCCTGGGGGAGCTGGTGTTGGGGTTCCGGGCGCGAGCCGCGGTCTCTGGCCAGAGGCTTGAAGTTCGCTGGAACGGCCGGCTTGTGGGCTCCCTGGGTATATCTGAAAGCTGGGACAACTACCAGATCCGGCTGCCGGGGGCTGCGGCCAGGGAAGGCCTGAACGAGTTGGTTTTCCACACCACCCCGATGGTCCCCATTACCACGGTCAGGGCGCCGGATATGCAGGTGGGCAAGACCGGGGTACCTTCGCCGGTGAGCATTGCGGTGCGCAGTGCCGGGCTGGAGGCGGGCAATTATGCGCACATCTATGTGGACGGAAAGGACTATTCCACCAACCGCAAGGGCTATAACCTGGTGGTGGTCGATCCACGGACCGGCCGGGTGGAGAGCCGGGGCTTCTTTGATACGTCGAGTCCGAGCCGGCATCCCCGGGAGTCGATCCGCCTGATGGACTTTATCAAGGGTATATCTGATGGCAAGATAGTGGTGGCGGCGATAGCCGACGATGCCTCCCTCAGCCTGGAGCAGGGCGCCGTGGATGCCTTGGGCGGCATTGGGGCCCAGGCGAGCCTCCGCGGCAGACTGCGTT
>DYIS01000242.1 GCA_020723545.1 Ktedonobacter racemifer | reverse complement strand
GTCATGGTCTTCGGCAACATGGGCTTCGACTCGGGCACTGGCGTGGCCTTCACCCGCAACCCGGCCACCGGCGAGAAGAGGCTCTACGGCGAGTACCTGTTGAACGCCCAGGGCGAGGACGTGGTGGCGGGCATCCGCACGCCTCAGAAGATCGATGCCCTGGCCCAGGAGCTATCACAGGTCTACCAGGAGTTCCAGAAGTATGCCGACATGATGGAACGGCACTACCGTGACGTGCAGGATCTGGAGTTTACCGTGGAGCGGGGAAAGCTCTACATGCTTCAGACCCGCTCCGGCAAGCGCACCGCGGCCGCGGCGGTGAAGATCGCGGTGGACATGGCCAGAGAGGGGCTGATTACCGAAGAGGAGGCTTTGATGCGGGTGGAGCCGGGCCACGTGGTCCAGCTTCTCCTGCCGCGGTTCGACGAGTCAGCCAAGGAGCGGGGCAACCTCCTGGCCAAGGGGCTCAACGCCTCCCCTGGCGCGGCCACTGGCATCGCCGTCTTCGATCCGGACACCGCCGAGCGACTGGGCAAGGAGAAGAAGGCGGTGATCCTGGTGCGCACCGAGACCTCCCCCGACGACGTCCATGGCATGCTCAACGCTAAGGGCATCCTCACTGCCCGGGGTGGCGCCACCAGCCACGCAGCGGTGGTGGCCCGGGGCCTGGGCCTGCCCTGCGTGGCGGGATGCGAGGCTATCCGGGTGGACGAGGAGAAGAAGCAGTTCTCGGTGAACGGCCGGGTGATCAAAGAAAACGACTACATTTCTATAGATGGCTCCACCGGCGAGGTCTTCGCCGGGGTTATCCCGACCATTGACCCGGACTTCGCCAAGGAGAAGGACCTTTTGACCCTCCTGGGGTGGGCCGACGATGTTCGCCGGCTCCAGGTCTGGGCCAACGCCGACTACCCCCGGGACGCCGAGCGAGCCCGGGCCTTTGGTGCCCAGGGCATCGGCCTGTGTCGCACCGAGCACATGTTCTTCGAGCAGGACCGTCTGCCCATCGTCCAGCGGATGATCCTGGCCGAGTCCGACGCCGAGCGCCAGAAGCCTTTGGATGAGCTCTTGCCCATTCAGCGCCAGGACTTCGTGGGGATACTGAAGGCCATGGAGGGCCTGCCGGTGATCATCCGGCTCATCGACCCGCCGCTCCACGAGTTCCTGCCCTCCTACGAGGAGTTGCTGGTGGAGGTCACCGAGCTGCGCTGCAAGGGCGCCGAGCCCGGAGTCCTGGCCGAGAAGGAGAAGCTCCTTAAGGCCGTGGCAGCCATGCGGGAGGCCAACCCCATGCTGGGCTTGCGGGGCTGCCGGCTGGGCATCACCTTCCCCCAGATCACCCAGATGCAGGTGCGGGCCATCTTCGAGGCCGCCTGCCAGCTCAAGAAGCAGGGCGTGGAGGTGCACCCCGAGGTGATGATCCCCCTGGTGGGCCACGCGAATGAGCTCAAGAACCAGCGGGAGGCCCTGGAGTCGGTGGCCAGGGAGGTGATGGCAGAGCAGGGGGTCACTGTGGACTACAAGTTCGGCACCATGATCGAGATCCCTAGGGCGGCTCTGACCGCCGACGAGATCGCGGAATATGCGGAGTTCTTCTCCTTCGGCACCAACGACCTGACGCAGACCACCTTCGGGTACAGCCGGGACGACGCCGAGGGCAAGTTCCTGCTCCAGTACGTGGAGCACAAGATACTGCCGGAGAACCCATTTCAGGTGCTGGACCGCAATGGAGTGGGCAAGCTGATGAAGACGGCGGTGGAGCTGGGCCGGAGGGCCCGGGCCACGCTGGAGGTGGGCATCTGCGGCGAGCACGGCGGTGACCCCTCCAGCATCGAGTTCTGCCATCAGATTGGCTTGAACTACGTCTCCTGCTCGCCCTTCCGGGTGCCGGTGGCCCGGCTGGCCGCCGCCCAGGCGGTCCTGGCCAAGGCGGAGAAGGATAGGTAGTTGTTCTGATAGAGTAAGGCGGCATCCCCATGCCCAGCCCGGTGGAAGAGATCAAGGAACGACTCGACATCGTGGAGCTCGTCTCCCCCTACGTCGTCTTGAAGAAATCGGGGAAGAGCTACAAAGGGCTGTGCCCCTTCCACACGGAGAAGACCCCGTCCTTTTACGTTTTTCCCGATAAAGGCAACTACCACTGTTTTGGCTGCGGGGCCAACGGGGACATCTTCACCTTCTTGATGAAGATGGAGAACCTGGAATTCCCGGAGGCCCTGCGGACGCTGGCGGAGCGCGCAGGGGTGGTCCTGGTGCCGCGGCAGGTGACCGCCGCTGAGGACCAGGCCCGGGAGCGCCTGCGCCAGGTCAACGCCGCTGCCGCCCAGTTTTACCACAATCTGCTCCTGAACTCCTCTCAAGCCCAGGGGGCCCGGGACTACCTGGTGCGGCGGGGCGTGAACGCCGAGACCATCGTCTCCTGGGAGCTGGGCTATGCCCTGGACCAATGGACCGCCCTCCTGGACCATCTGACCGGCCGGGGCTACGCCCTGGACGAACTGGCCGCCGCCGGGCTGGTGGTGGAAAAGGACCATCTGACCGGCCGGGGCGGCGGCCACTACGACCGGTTTCGCCACCGGCTCATCTTCCCCATCCGGGACCAGAAGGGCAACGTGACCGGCTTCGGCGGCCGGGCCCTGGGCGACGAGGAGCCGAAGTACCTCAACTCGCCCCAAACCCTGATCTTCGACAAGAGCGGGAGCCTCTACGGCATCCACCAGGCCAGGGAGGCCATCAGGAGGGCACAACAGGCCATCATCGTCGAGGGCTACATGGATGTTTTAATTGCCCATCAAATGGGTATTAATACAGTGGTGGCATCTCTTGGGACGGCGCTCACCGATAAACAGGTCAGTATTCTAAAAAAGCTGACCACCAACCTGGTGTTGGCCCTGGATGCCGATGTGGCCGGCGATGAGGCCACCCTGCGGGGGCTGGAGGTGGCCAGAGGGGCTCTGGACTACAAGGCGATACCGGTGCCGACCTGGAAGGGATTGGTGCGTTTCGAGTATAAGTTGGATGCCAACATCCGTATCCTTTCGCTACCTCGGGGCAAGGACCCGGACGAGGTGATGCTGGAGAGCCGGGAGCTCTGGCAGGAACTGGTGGACGGCGCTGAGCCCGTCGTCGATTTCTACTTCCGGGCGGTGGCCGGGAGGCATGACCTTTCCCGGCCGAAAGAGAAGGCCCAGGCGGTGGAGGAGTTAGTGACAATCATCCGGGAGATAGGTGACCCGGTGGTGGAGAGCCATTACGTCCAAAGGCTGGCTCAACTGGTGGGGGTGGAGGAAAAGGTCATCGCCTCGGCCCTGGCCCGAGCCAAAAGGGTCCGCCGGCCTGGAGGGGCTGGTGAGGAACTGCTCCCATTGCTCGCCCCAGCCACCCAGAGTGAGGAGTACTGCCTGGCCTTGCTCTTGCAGGCACCGGGCATCCTGGCGGAGCGGCCGGACCTTGCGCCGGAGGATTTCGCCGACCTGGAGAACCGACAGATCTTTGAGATCTTGAGGGGGTTCGCCTACCGTGGGGAGATGCCGGCGCCGGAGGTGCTGAGGGAGCGCATTGACCAGGCGCTTCTACCCCGGGTGGAAGCGCTGGTTCAGCGCAGCGCATCCCTTCCTCCAGCCGACGACGAGCAGCTCCGGGCGGGGTTCGTGGATTGCGTGCGAACCCTCCGGCGCCGTGGGCTTTGGGAACGGGAGGCGCAGTTACGGGCACTACTGGCGGAAGCTGAGGATGATCCGGAGGAGCAGGCTCACCTGCAGCGCATGGTCAACCTGCTTCTCCTGGAGGAGATGGAGCTTCTGTTGGAGGATCCCAGATTGCAGGCTAACCCGGCGGAGGGTGAACGGATTGCCGGGCAGATCGCCGACATGCGGCGCCAATTACTATAGGGCGGGTTGTAACCGCGTAGCGCGGGGGCGGAGCCCCCGCCTGGAGGCTTGAAGTGACTGAAGAGTTGGATACCAGACAAGCGCTGGATAAATTACTGTCCAGGAGCAAGGAACGCGGTTTTTTGACCGAGGACGACATCCTGAAGATCATTCCAGAGCCCGAAGAAAATGTGGATCGGGTGGACGACGTGTATGCAGCGGCCATTGACCTGGGGATTCCGGTAGTGGGAGTAGAGGCCAAGCCTGGGGAGCCTGGCTACGGCGAGGCGCCTGCGCTCTGGGAGGAGGAGAAGGCGGAAGAGCCGGAGATCGCCGAGCTGGAAGTGATAGGAGAGGTCGAAGTTGAGGCGGTGCCGGAGATCGAGGAGCACGAGATCGTGGATGACTCCGTGCGCATGTATCTCCGGGAGATCGGCCGGGTCCCTCTCCTGACCTGGGACGGCGAGAAACAC
>DYIS01000241.1 GCA_020723545.1 Ktedonobacter racemifer | reverse complement strand
TTCTAGCGAGCAGCTAACAGGGAGCAGGGACAGGTAGCAGATAGCGCAACACAAAGCGAGCGGTGGGAGTTCTCACCGCTCGCTCTTGTTACCGGGAATAGCCGGAGACCGCTCGGGCCTCCAGCTTTCTTTGCGCGACCCGCCCAACAGACGCTACCGGCTGACCGGGATCCCCATCGGCATGAGAAGGCCGCTTCAGCTTGATGGCGCGGGACGGGCACCAGCCCTATCCGGCGAGCCTGGCCGCCTGGGTCTTGTTGCCGTGGGCCAGCTCCAGGGCCTGGCGCACCAGCTCCTTTTCCACCTCCTCCAGGGCAATGCCCCCTGGAGGCAGGCGAAAGGGCACCTTCGCCGCGCCCGACAGGCCATACGCCACCTCCGGCGGCAGGTGTTCCAGGTCGATGGGCCCAAGAGCAAGCGCCGCGGCGCGTTCAGCCACCCGTTTTAGCTCTTCCACGTTGCCTGGCCAGGGATAGCTTTCGAGGGCCTGCAGCGCCAGGGCGGTCCACTCCCTGCCCCCGGCGAAATGGCGCACCAGTAGAGGGATGTCTTCCCGCCGCTCCCGGAGCGGCGGCATCTGGAGCTCGATGGCCGAAAGGGCCTGCATCAGGGCCGGGGCCAGGCGGACACTTGCGGTAGCCACCACCCTGATTCGCAAGGTTGTCAGAAGGTCGGCCAGGTGCTCCTGCCCGGCCGCCCCCAGCCGGTGCAGGTTAGACAGTAGCACACACCCTCCCCGAGACCTCCCCAGGAGCCCTTCCCGGTGGGCGCCGACCCCCGCCAGGGCGACCTTATGGCCAAAGAGCTCCCTCTCCAGGAGGTCCTCAGGCAAGAGCTTCAGGTCCAACTCCGCCGCTATGGCACAGACCCCGGCAGCTCGCTGCCAGAGGGCCCGGGCCACCAGCCGCTTGCCGGTGCCCTCATCACCGGTGATCAGTATGTTCTCCGGCCGCGCCGCCAGGGCGGGGAGCCGTTCCAGGAGCTCTACCATGGCCTTGCTCTTACCCACGATCTCGCCCGCCTGCTGCTCAGCCGCCACCTGGGCCCGGAGACGCCGGATCTCCGCTCGCTCCTCCCTTTGCTCCAGGGCTCGGGCGATGAGCAACTTCAACTCATCCACATCGAAGGGCTTGCCCAGGTAGTCCCAGGCACCCAGCTTCATAGCCCCCACCGCGGTCTGCACCGAAGCGTAGGCGGTGAGCAGTATCACCGGGACGTCCTCCCGGCTCTCCCGAAAGCGGCGCAGCACCCCTAGCCCATCCAGCCCGGGCATGCGCATGTCCAGGAGCACCAGGTCTATGGGCTCCCTTGACAAGAGCTCCAGGCCCTCCTCACCGGTGGCAGCCATGGCCACATTGTAGCCGGCCTGGGTCAAGGCCCGGCGTAACACCCACCGCATGTTATTGTCGTCATCGAGGATCAAAATCGTATATGGCATTTTTTCTGCCTGAAGGCCTTGGGTCTACTGACCCTGCACCGCCCGGTCAACATTGATATCCTCAGGTGGCAGGGCGGGGGTATCGGCAGCTACCGTCCCCTCACAAGGAATAATCACGTGGAACGTGCTCCCCTTTCCGACCTGGCTCTCCACCAGGATGTCGCCGCCGTGCTCGTGGGCCACCTGGAGGGCGATGGCCAGGCCCAGCCCGGTGCCGTGGGCCTTGGTGGAGAAGAAGGGCTCGAAGACGCGTGGGAGGTCCTCCCGGGGTATGCCATGGCCCTGATCGGCCACAGCGATCTCTACAGCACAGGGGTATGGCGCCCGGGCGTCCCCTTTTCTGTGGCTCGCCTCCACCAAAACCCTCCCGCCCTTCGGCATGGCCTGCACGGCGTTCAGGAGCAGGTTGACCAGGCTCTGCCTCAAGCGCTCTTCGTCGCCATTGACCGGGGGGAGAGCCGGCTCGAGCCTGGTTTCAATGGCCACGCCCTGCTGAGTGGCATAGGCCTGCACCAGGGATACCACTCCTTCCACCACTTTCGACACCTCCAGGGGGCTCTTCACCACCGGGCGGGGGCACGAGAAGTCCAGGAGTTGCTGGATCAGGTCATTGACCCGGTCCACCTCTTGCCGGATCACCTGGGTGCACTCCTTGACCCCGGGATCGGCGACCTCGTCGAAGAGCATCTGGGCCGAGGCCCGCACGATGCCCAGGGGGTTGCGGATCTCGTGGGCCAGGCCTCCAGCCAGCCGGCCCACTGCCGCCAGGGCCTCTGCTCGCCGCACCTGCTCCTCCAGGCCCTTCACCTCGGTCAGGTCGTCCAGTACCACCACCGTGCCGAATAACCGGCCGTCCTGGGCCCGAAGCCTGGCCGCGTGCACCCCCACCGGGCGCCCGGCCAGCTCGGCCTGAAAATAGGCCGGCATCTCTCCTTCGGCCAGGCGGGAGCCGATCTCCCGGCCCAGGGCCTCGGCGGGGAGCAGGCCAGCAGGGCTGCGGCCCAGCATCCTGGTCGCGGTCAGGTTGCAAGTGGAGACCCGTCCCTCGGGGTCCAGCGTCACTACTCCGCAGCTCAGGCTGTCCAGCACGTTGGCGGTATACTCCTGCATGGCCCGGTAGGCCTGGGCTCTCTCTTCCAACTCAGCGTTAGAGGCCGATAGCTCCTGGGCCGTGGCCTCCAGGCGCCGCTGTTGGCCTCTCTCCGCATCGGATACCCAGCCCACCGCGCTGCCCACAACGGCGAAGACCATGATCTCCAGGAGGTCGTTGGTGGCCTCGGTGGGCAGTGCGCCCACGTAGAGCATCACGTGGGGAGCATAGAGAACCCCCGCGGTCAGGGCAGTGACTACACCCCCGGGCAGCCCGAAGACGAAGGCGGCATAGATGATGGGCAGATAGTACAGGCTGCGATAAACGTTGTGCAGGCTGAAGAGCGAGATAGGGGTCAGATAGTGCAGTGCCGAGATGGCCGTCAGGCCGACCACAATTATGACCAGAGACAGATTAATTCGAAAAGTTCCCGGCCGGGTCAAATTGCTCTCTCTATCTGATTAATCAACCGCCGCCCGAACATGGGGCCTATCCTGCTGCCCGGTTCAGGTCCTGCACCAAGGCCTCGACCGAACGGGTGCCGTGGGCTCCGGCCCCCTGTTCCACTGTCTCCCGGGCGGCCGCATGGCAGCCCACACAAGAAGCCGTGTTTATTAACGACCAGCACGGTCTGCGGGTACCGGTCGACCACCTCCTCGATGGTCATAGCCCTGGTGATCTTCGCCTTTTCATCCATGCGCTACCCTCCCCGGCGGCAAGAGCCGCTAGACCATGGCCGGGCCAGGCCAACTCCGACAAATGATAGCAGCACGGCCCACTTTTGGCAAGAGGCAACCCGCAAGCCAAATTGACAAGGAGCCATGTAACGTGGTATATTTACGCCCGCTCTAAGGGACGAATTATAGCCTGGAGGAAAAAAATCGGTGGTCAAGATCAGGCTGCGCCGGATTGGCGCGACGAAGCAGCCCAGCTACCGGGTGGTGGTGGCCGACTCGGCCTCGCCCAGGGACGGCCGTTTTGTGGAGGTCCTGGGCTTCTACAATCCGCTGACCAACCCCGCCACCATAGAAATAGACAAAGAGAGGGCCGCGGCGTGGTTGCGGCGTGGCGCCCAACCTACGGAGATCGTGGCCAAGCTATTGAAGAAAGCTGGCATTGAGGCCGAGGCCGCGGGCTAAGGCCGAGACAAGAGACGTGATGCGCGATTTCATCGAATACGTGGCGAAGTCGCTGGTCGATGACCCGGCTATGGTGCAAGTAAACCAGATCCAAGGTGCCCAGTCCGTGATCTATGAGCTTTCGGTAGCGCCAGCGGACAAGGGAAGGGTGATCGGCAAACAAGGGCGCATCGCCAATGCCCTCCGGGTTCTCCTGCGGGTGGCCGCAGTCAAAGAAGGCAAGCACGCGGTGCTGGAGATACTGTGACCGACGGGCCACCGCCGACATGGGCGGAGGGCAACCGGCCCAGAAATGGTGAGCTATCCCGGGCTGGCAGCGAAAAGTGACCCCCATTGAAGCGCCAAGATATCTGGCAGTGGCGAAGATCCTGTCCGCTTTCGGCACCAGTGGACTGGTGAAGGCCGAGATACTGACCGACTTTCCCCAGCGCTTTTCTCACCTTCAGGTGGTCTATGTCGGAGAGGAGCACCTCCCCTTTTCCCTGAAGGGTTTTCGTCTCCGCGGCGCGCAGGTGTTGTTGCAGTTCCAGGGCGTCAACACCCCTGAGGAGGCCGGGAAACTCCGCGGCAGATACATCTACATACCGCTGGAAAAGGCTATAACCCTCACCGCTGGTCATTATTATGTCTGCCAGATCATCGGCCTGGAGGTGGAGACGACGGCCGGAGAGAGGTTGGGCGTCAT
>DYIS01000240.1 GCA_020723545.1 Ktedonobacter racemifer | reverse complement strand
TACCCCTGGCTTATCATCAGATGGAGGACGATCTGGTCTGTCACCAGTGCAACTACCGCACCCTAGTCATGGATCAGTGTCCCAAGTGCTGGAGCCGACGCATCCGCTACTTTGGCCTGGGCACCCAAAAGGTGGAGGAAGAGGTGAGGAAGGCCTATCCCCAGGCCCGGGTGCTGCGCTGGGACTGGGACGTCACCCGGGGCAAGGATGCCCACGAGCGTATCCTGGATCAGTTCCTCCGGCACCAGGCGGATATCCTGATCGGGACACAGATGATCGCCAAAGGGCTGGATCTACCCCTGGTGACCCTGGTGGGGGTGATCAGTGCCGACACGGCCTTACATCTGCCAGACTTTCGCACCGGCGAGCGTACCTATCAGTTATTGACCCAGGTGGCGGGGCGGGCTGGCCGCAGCCTCCTGGGCGGCAAGGTGATCATCCAGACCTACAACCCCGAGCACTACGCGGTTCAGGCCGCCCGGGATCAGGACTACGGGGCCTTCTTCCGGAAGGAACTGGCCTACCGTGGCGAGCACGGCTATCCCCCCTACAATCAACTGGCTCGGCTGGTCTATGCTCATCCAGTGGAGGAGAAAGGCCGGGCCGAGAGCGAGCGCCTGTCTCGGGCGTTACGCCAGCGCGTATCGCAACTGGGGCTAGCGAACTGCCAGGTGCTGGGCCCGGCACCGGCCTACGTGTCCAAGCTGCGGGGGAGGTATCGCTGGCAACTGGTAGTGCGTGCCGAGGACGTTCACCCTCTCTTGAGCGAGACACCCATCCCGCCGGGCTGGGCGGTAGACGTGGATCCGGTAAGCCTTCTGTGATCGAAGAGGCGTCATGACCACTGATGCTGCGTCTCCTTTGCCAGTAAGGAACATCCTGAAAAACCGTTATTTCCTCCTGCTCTGGATGGCCCAGGCCGTCACCCAGGTGGCCCAGAACGCCGTGGGCTTCGTGGTGATGGTGATCGTCCAGGACCACACCCATTCCACCACCCAGACCAGCTGCGCCGTGCTCTCGTTCATCACGCCCTCGGTGCTCTTCGGCATCCTGGCGGGGGTCCTGGTAGATCGGGCCGACAAACGGATGGTCCTGGTGGCCACCAACCTGTTGCGAGCAGGAGCCGTTTTGGGCTATTTCTTCACCGATGGGGCCTTCGCGCTATTCTTTCTGGTGACCTTTATTTTCTCCACCATCAGCCAGTTCTTTGGGCCAGCGGAGATCGCGGCCATCCCGATGCTGGTACGCCGAGACCAACTGATCACCGCCAACTCCCTCTTCCAGTTGACCGTTTCCGTCTCTCAGCTCCTGGGGTTCGTCCTCCTGGCCCCCCTGGTGATCAAGTTCTTCGGCACCCAGGCCTTCGGGGTGAGGGTGTTTTTTTCCATCATCGCCGCCATTTACGTTCTGGCGGCGCTCATGGTCTGGTTCCTGCCGCCGGACCGGGAGAAGCCCAAACCGCTCACCGGCGAGGAAGGGAGCACCCTGGTTCGGGGAGTGCTGGAGGAGATCGGACAGGGCTGGCGTATCATCACCGGCGACCGTGCCACCTGGACGTCGGTATTGCAGCTCACCCTGATGTCCACCCTGCTCATGGCCCTGGCGCCACTGGCCACCGCCTTCGCCGAGAGTGTCATCCGGGTCAGGCCCGAGGACGCGGCCTATATCCTGGCGCCGGCGGGTCTTGGGGTCCTGGTGGGGACCCTGGCCATGCCCGGGCTGGCCCGCCGGTTTGCCAAGGGCACCCTGATCAACCTCGGCCTGGTATCAATGGGGCTGGGTTTGATGGCGCTGGCGGCGGTGAAGACCGGGGGAAGCTATCTCCTCTATAACGTCGTGGGCCGGATCATGGACACCGCCGGGCTTCACCAGGCCGTGGGCCTGGTGCCCATCGTCATGGTCTTAGCCTTCCTCTTGGGCCTGGAGTTTGCCAGCGTGAACATCCCAGCCCAGACGGTGCTACAGGAGCGCTGCCCTCCCTCATTCCGGGGCCGCATCTTCGCGGTATGGTTCGTCCTGAGCAACGTGGCCTCCATCCTGCCCTTGATCTTCATCGGGGCCGTGGCCGATCTCATCGGGGTGAACAAGGTGATCCTGCTCATTGGGGTGGGGATCATGCTGTTCGGCCTGGCCAGCGTCCGGCACGACGTGGAGGAGCGGATCAGGGCGGTCGGGTAGCCGCGATCATCTCCTGGTAGAGGCCCGCCAACTTCTCGGCCTGGGTGGTGGAGGAGAAACGGCGACTCAGTTCCCGAGAAGCCTGGCCCATGGCCCGGCGGAGCGGCTCGTCGGCCAGGAGCTTCAGGATAGCCTGGGCGTAGTCATCATCTCCCTGGCCGATGAGCAAGCCATTCTCTCCCGGGACGACGGCGGAGGCTACGGCTGGATCACGCACGGCCACAATGGGCAGGCCGGAGGCCAGAGCCTCCAACAGGACCATAGGGTGGACCTCGGTGGTGGAGGCGAAGACGAAGAGGTCGGCGTCGGCGTAGACCTGGGGCATCTCTCCCGGGGCAACATAGCCTGGGAAGAGCACCCTTTGGGCCAGCCCGAGCCCTGCTGCCAGAGCCACGAGCCTGTTCCTCTCCGGCCCGTCGCCCACGATGACCAGCCTCGCTGCTGGTCGGGAGGGCGCCACCTGGCCGAAGGCCCGGATCAGGAACTCAAGGTTTTTTTCCTTCCCCAGCCGTCCTACGGTGAGGAGGATCTCCTCCGCCTCGGCCAGGCCAAACCGGGAGCGCAGAAGGCCTCTTGGTTGATCCTGAAAGCGTTCCACGTCCAGGCCGTTGTGGATCACCCGGATGGGCCTCTTCACGCCGTAGCCCAACAACAACTTCTTGATTTTCTCCGAGGGAGCCACCACCACGTCGCTGCGATTGCAGGCGAAGGCACTGGCCCGCTGCGCCATCCCCGGCGTGATCACCCGACCGCCCAGCACGTAGTGCACATATTCCGGGAAAAGGGTGTGGTAGGTCTGCACCAGGGGAAGATGCCGCGCCCGGGCCACCTGGAAGGCCAGGATGCCCAGGCCGAATGGGGTGTGGGCGTGGAGCACGTCCAACCCCAGGCCGGCCGTACGGCGGAGGATATTTAGGGAAACGGGGCTAGCTACCCGATGTTCAGGCTGGAACACAAATCGTATGGAGGGGACACGAAATATCCCTGGACGTGGGTCCCGGTACCCGGGGATGGCCGGCGCTACGATGTAGACCCGGTGCCCCAGCCCCTCCAGCGCCTGGGTGAGGATCGAGATCGAGGTGACCACCCCGTTGATCTGGGGCACGTAGGTGTCGGTGAAGAAACCGATATTCATCGCAGGGCCGCGATGAGGCTCCTGGCCCCCAGGAAAGTGGTCCAGACCCGCCTGAGCCCGGAGACCAGAGGGCCCTCGTAGCCTTTGACCATGATGACCGTCTTGGGGCAGCGCTTGGCCACGCCCTCCGGCACGCTGCCAAAAAGGATCTGGCGGAACACCCCCTGGCGAGTGGCTCCCAGGATCACCAGGTCGTAATCCTTCACCTCTTTCAGTATGCCCTTCACCACGTTGCCGGCGATGATCACCTCCTGACGGATGCTCTTCTTCCCCCGAACGCCGGCCATGGTCCGGGCGATCATGCGTCTGCCCTGCCCCTGGTCGGCGCCCTTGGCCACATGGAACAGGGTGATCTCGGAATGGTAGACCTTGCTCAGGGCCATAGCCACGTTCAGGGCTAGCACGGCGTTCGGCCCTCCGGCGGTGGGCACCAGGATCCGCTGGATGGAGGTCAGGCCGTGGGATTTCACGACTGCCAGATCGCAGGGGACCTCCTTGATGACAGGGTCCAGCACCTCTCCCAGCGACGTTCGCAGAGAGATTGAGCGCACCCGCCCTTGCCAGCCCATCACGATGAGCGAGGCATTCTCCTCCCTGGCGGTGTCCAGGATGCCCTGGGCGATGGAACCGGCTACCCGGGTGATGGTGTGCACCGGCGAGGGCAACCCCTGGCCGTAATTCACGGCCTCCTCCATGATGCTGCGACGGCTCTCGGCCGAGTGTTTGCTCTCGTCGTCGACCCCATGGTTGAGGGTCGATACAACGTGCAGGGCGATGACCTCACCAGACCTCTGGCTGGCCAAGGCTGCCGCCAGTTGGATCATAGCGCCGGAGGTCAGCGGATTGGCCACCGGCACCAGCACTCGAAAGGCGGTGGTGGGCCTGCCGCCCAACTCGTCGCGGAAGACTAGATCTTCCTTTCCCTCTGTCGCCACGGTCATGCTTTTACCTATAGGAGTTACGCAGTTGAACCGCAAAGGACGCAAAGAGCGCAAGTGAATTTCGAATTGCGAAATTCGAATTTCGAAATTACCCCAGTGTCCTTTGCGTCCT
>DYIS01000239.1 GCA_020723545.1 Ktedonobacter racemifer | reverse complement strand
AAACGTCATCACCGCAGACGACACCATGAAAAATGAGTTTTCCGACAAGAACTAGCTACATTGCGGGACCAATTGTGGAGGGAGGATGCCCACCAGCCAGAGCAAAGGCCGGATCGAAGTCATCTGCGGCTGCATGTTCTCGGGCAAGACCGAGGAATTGATCCGTCGGGTCAAGCGTGCCCAGATCGCCCGGCGCCGGGTTCAGCTTCTGAAATCCGAGCGCGATAGCCGTCACTCACTGAACGAGATCGTCACCCATTATGGTCTCTCGCAGGAGGCCACCATTGTCAGCGATTCGGCCGAGCTCCGGGCCCGCGTGGACCCGCAGGCCGATGTGGTGGCCATAGACGACGTCCAGTTCTTCGACGACGGCATCGTTGCCGTGTGCGAGGAACTGGCCCACCGCGGCAAGCGCGTCATCGTTGCCGGCCTGGACCTGGACTTCAAGGGCGAGCCCTTCGGCCCCATCGCCGCCCTTCTGGCCAAGGCCGAGGTGGTGGACAAACTCCGCGCCATCTGCGTGGTGTGCGGCGAAGAGGCTACGCGCACCCAGCGGCTCATCGACGGAGAGCCGGCCGCTTGGGACGACCCCCTCCTGATCGTAGGGGCTAGCGAGGTCTACCAGGCCCGCTGCCGCCGCTGTCACCAGGTGTCCAAGCCCTCGGCGAAAGGGTGATTCGGCGAAATGGAAACGAACGTGGGAAAATGGCCGATACTATATGGCCAACTCTTGAGGCTCGGCAACCCCCAGAGCAGCGTCGGCATATGCACCCTCTGGACAGAACGGGACAAGGCCCGGGAGCATCTGGACCCGACCAGCTACTGCGCCATCGGCAACCTCTACCGGGCCGCTGGCATCAGTCCCATGATCCGCAACATCTTCGCCAATCCCCGCCTCCGCTACATCGTCCTATGGGGAAGGGACCTGTCGGGTTCCGGCGATGCCCTTGTCCGGTTCATGCAGGCCGGCGTCGATGCCGAGCATCGGATAGCCGGTGGCCCGGGGAGGATTGAAAAAGAGATCGACCGCGAGTCCCTGGAGCTATTCCGCCGGGCAGTCCGGGTAATTGATCTGCGAAACCAGCCAATAGAGGCCCTGCGCCAGACGGTCCAGGGGTTGGATGCCGCCGCCCCGTTCACGGAGCCCCGCATCTTTCCCATGGCCGTGCCTAGTCCCCGCTTCTTCCCCTCCGAGAGGACCGGGTTTCGGGTGGAGTCCCCCACAGTGGCCCAGGCCTGGCTCAAGGTCATCCGGACCGTCATGGCCTATGGCCGGCCCAAGTCCACGCGGTACACCAACACCAATCAGCTCAAGGAGATACTCAACCTGACCGCCGTGGTGACCGCCGAGGACCCGGAGGATGTCTATTTTCCGGAGTATCTGCCCTTCCCCAGGGGTGAGTTGGACGGCTACTATGACCAGGTCTTGACCCCAAAAGAGATCCAGGGCCTTGCCTATACCTATGGCCAGCGGCTGCGCAACCACCATGGCGTGGACCAGATTCAGGAGATGATCGACCTGGCCAAGGCGCGGCCCGACTCCAAGAAGCTCTATGCCAGCACCTGGGACGTGCCGGTGGACTCCCCGGCGGCCATGGCCGGGGACACGCCGTGCCTGACCCAGGTGTTGGGCAGCGTCCAGGAGGATCGGTTCTACCTCACCGCCCACTTCCGCTCTCAAGACATGTACCACGGCTGGCCCCGGAACATGTTCGCCATGCGCCGGCTCCAAAAGCTCATCGCCGATGGGATCGGCCTACCTCTGGGCGCAGTTACCATGATCACTCATTCGGCCCACATCTACGCCGATGACTGGGACGCCGCCCGGGAGACCATCGACAGGTACTCTGCCAGATCCCTCTGGCACAAACAGAACCCCCGCCGCGAACTCGATCCCCGGGGCTATATCACCATCAGCGTGGTAGACGGGAAAATCGTTGCCGTGCTGTACTCCCCAGAGGATGAGGAACTGGCCACATTCAGCGGTTCGAAGGCCAGGGAGCTCTACGCCCAGATCGCCGATGGCGCTTACCTGGTCATGCCCAGCCATCTACTGTACCTGGGCGGTGAGTTACAGAAGGCCGAGCTGGCCCGGCGCCTGGGCCAGGAATACGTCCAGGACAAGGATCTGGGCTTCTATCTCCCCTAGGCCCATCGGCCCCCGGCTCACGGACTGCAACCATCGCCCTCAAGCCCCCTCAAGCCCCAAGGGGCAGCCCCCAACCCGACCAGCCCACCCGGTGTAACGAAAAGGCCGTCTCTCCCTCGCAACAGTGCAAGAGACGGCCTTTTTCCTCAAGGTTGGTGACCCGCACAGGACTCGAACCTGTAACCGACTGATTAAGAGTCAGTTGCTCTACCAGTTGAGCTAGCGGGCCGCCGAATCACACGCCAGATTATACCAACTAAACGCGCCACTGTCAAGCCAGTGGGCAACCCTGGTTGTCATGCCGGACCGATATTGTATTATTCTGCACCTACACCACAAGGCTGGTGTCTCACCGGATCACCGGTCAGGATGCCTCGGCTTCCATCAGGTCGTTTGCGCCTTAAAGTCGTAGAAGGAGCCCCGTCTGGGCCACGAAGAGCCACAGTCGTTACAGGAAACTGCGTCGGCCGTCTCGCTAATCCTCAAGGAGCCACAACGCGGACAGCGCCAAACGCCGCCCTTGTGGCGAGTCTGCCCTGGCTTAATCAGCCTGGCCCGAAGAAACACCGAGGGGCCCGGCTTCAACCCGGCCATGGGCCTTTGTAGCCACCCATCAATTCGGGCTAGCATGGCCGGGCTTGCTATCCTCTTTAGGGTATCCACGCGAAAGAAGGACGCCGTCAGCTCCGCCTCCACCTGGAATCCCACCTGCCCCAACCTTTCCCGGATATAGGCGGGGTGGAAGTTGTAATTGAGGGGTACCACCTGGGAGGGCTCTCGGGAGAAGGGCTGGCGGTGTGGCCGGCCGGCCAAAAAACGCAGCACCTCTTTTGCGTTGCGTTTATTGGCATACTCCAGGACGTAGGCCCCCCCAGGGGCCAGGATGCGCGCCACCTGGCCGAAGGCTGCCGACACGTCCTGGACATGGTGTAGCACCCGCACCATCACCGCCGTATCAAACCAGTCGTCGGCCAGTGGCAGGTTGTACAGATCAGTGACCACAAAGGTGACCTTTGGCCGGTCCCTCAAGGTCTCTTGGGCCTGGAGCAAGAGCGATCGCGAATAGTCTACCAGGAATACCTCGTCATAGCCAGCATACAGGCTCGCCAACCGTCCGAACCCGGCCCCGATCTCCACCAGGCGTGCCCCCACCGGTGGCAGGAGCCGCCCCAAGGCCCGCCGATCCACCGCGTCCTCGTACTCCCGGCTTGGGCCCCAGAAAGCGGTGGCGTATTCGCTTCCTTCGTAATCGCAAATCTCCGGCATCTTGCCTCAAAAGAAAAATGTTTCACGTGAAACACCACCTCGGTCTCCCAACCTAACGCCTGACGATCACCTGATAGATGCCCTGCAACTCTTCGTCAGAGTAGAAATGGATCACCAACTTGCCCCCCTTCTTGCTTCGGAACAGGCTAACCTTGGTCCCCAAAGCTCGCCGGAAGTCATCTTCCAGCGACCTGGTCTCCGCGTCCAAGGTCTTCTCTTTTGCTTGGGCCCCAGGTGACCTCCTACCCCAACGCCGCACCAATTCCTCGGTCTGCCTTACCGATAAGCCCTTGGCAATGACCGCCTTCATGGCCTCAACCTGTGACTCTTTGGCCGGCAGTCCCAGGAGAGCTCGCGCATGCCCCTCGCTGATCAGTTCCCCGGCCAAGTTCTCCTTGACCTCCTCCGGCAGGCTCAGCAAACGCAGAGAGTTCGCCACCGCCACCCGGCTCCGGCCCACCCGGGCCGCCACGATCTCTTGGGTCAGGCCGAACTCCTCCATGAGCTGCCGGTAGGCATTGGCCTCCTCCAGCGGGTTCAGGTCCGCCCGCTGCAGGTTCTCCACCAGGGCCAGCTCCAGCGTCTCCTCTGGGGTGGCCTCCTTGATGATCACCGGCACGGTGCTCAATCCCGCCAGCCTTGCCGCCTGCCAACGCCGCTCCCCAGCGATCAGTTGGTACCGCGGGGCATCAGGCTCTCGGTCCTCCACCGGCTCCAGCTCAGTGACCACCAGCGGCTGGATGACCCCGTGCTCCCTCAAGGATGCGGCCAGTTCCTGCAGCTTGGCCGCATTCAGGGCCTGCCGGGGCTGCCGGGGGTTAGCCACGATGCTATCCAGCCCCACCTCCACCACCGAAGGAGCGCTCAGGGGGATCAGAGCCCCCAACCCTCTCCCCAGTCCACCTTTGGCCGTGCCATTCCTTTATCCCTCCTAATACTACAACCTCACTTATGGTGATCGGCAGTGG
>DYIS01000238.1 GCA_020723545.1 Ktedonobacter racemifer | reverse complement strand
GGTGACTTGGGCTGCTTCGTTGCCGGCGGCAAAGGTATCCGGCGGTGGCTTGTGAAAGGTTCGTATGGGCCCGTTGTAGCGGGCGTAGATCTCCCTGGTGCTCCATTGCTCCGTGGCTGCCCCCAGGGCATCGCCCATGCCCGCCGTGGCCAGGCAGCCCAGGATGCGATCATACAGCTTCATAGCCTCCAATCCTCCATCTACTTCCGGGTGATGTGCTCGAAATAGAGATCGAGAAAACGGGACGAATCCACATCCAGACAGACGTTGACGTTGACCGGCTGCTCCCACTGCCCCCGCCAGTCAGCCATCGTCTGGCCACTGCTGCGGCCATCCCCGATCTCGACATCCACGTAGACCTTCTGGCTCTGAAACAGGGTGGGATCTAGCACGTAGCCCATAGCCGAGGGATCGTGGACATAGAAGCCATCCATGCTCAGTCGTTCTCGATAGTGACGCAGGTAGAACGCCGTGACGGCCGAGATAAAGTCGGTAATGGGGGTGGCGGCCTCCTTCAGGCGGGCCAGGTAGGCAGAACTGATCACCGTCTTGCGCGTCACATCCAGGCCAACCATAGTCAAGGGCCACCCGGCGTGGAAGACGATCCTGGCGGCCTCGGGATCGTTGTGGATGTTGGCCTCGGCCACAGGCGTGGCATTGCCAGGCCCGGCCACGGCTCCACCCATGATGACCAATTCCTGCACATTTTGCGCCAGGCGAGGCTCCAGGCTGACGGCCAGGGCCAGATTGGTCAACGGGCCAATGGCCACCAGGGTGATCTCACCAGGCGAGCCCATGATGCGTGAGATGAGATACTCGGCCGCTCGCTCTGGCCGGGCTTGTGCCCTGGGCGGTGGAAGATTCGTCTCCCCCAGGCCATCCCGGCCATGGACCCGATAACCCTTGCCCCGGTAGTCTCGCAGCAAGGGTTTCCCTGCTCCAGGCACCACGGGGATGTCGTCCCGCCCGGCCACCTCCAGAATCCTGAGGGCATTGAGCGTGGTCTGTTCGACCCCTACGTTGCCGAACACTGTGGTCAGAGCTTCCAGTTGGATTTCGGGAAACCGAAGGGCAAAGAGGATGGCCATGGAATCATCTATGCCCGGGTCTGTATCTATGATCAGCCGCTTCATCCATTTCCCCTTCACAGCAAGTAAGGTTGCCTGGATCCAGAGACGGTGGCTTGCACGAGATACAAGGGAATCCCCAACAGGCAGAGGAGTCCTGTCACCCAAAAGAGGTATATCACATCGCTAGCGAACAGATAACCGAAGAGGGTGGCCCCGACGGCAATAGCCAGATCCCAGGTAGCCGTATAGAGGGACAAGGCCTTGCCCCGGTCGGTGAGGGCTATCCCTTCCACCACCAGGGCGTTGGCCAGAACTTGAATGGCCCCGACCCCCAGGCCCAGGATACAGGCCGCCAATAGAAGGGAACCTTCCCCCTGTCCCCAACCCAGAGCCAACAGCCCCACCGCAGCCAGGAATAGCCCGGGCACGATCAGGAGGCGCTGGCCCAGGCGATCGGAGAGCCATCCTGCAGCGAACAAGGCCCCGTTGTTGCCCACGGCGAAGGCAGTGAACAACCAACCGGCCCCGGTCATCCCCTTGACTGTGGTCATGATGGGCAAGAAGGCCAACATCACGCCAAAGGCGATGCCGACGCAGGAAGAGGTGATCAGGGCACTGATCACCGCAGGCCGGCGCAGCAAAGCCTTATATCCGTCCGGACCACTCGCCGACAGTTGGTAAGCCCTGGACGGATCTTCTAAAACCATCCCACTGAACAAGCAGACTGCAGCCATGAAAATGGAGAGGATAAAAGCCGAGCTAAAACCTCCTAACCGAAGCATGTAGCTCCCTATGGCCGGGGCGAAGAGGAAGGGCAGGCGGGAGCCCATGTTGAACAACCCAAGGGCTTCCCCCTTGCGCGCTTCGGGGGTCATGTCCACAGCCAGGGCAGAGGCGGCCACGATGTACCCCCCAAAGCCGATGCCGTGCACAGCCCGGGCCAAAAGGAATAGGGGAATGTTTAGACTGAGCAGATAGAACACCAGGGCAAGCAGGAAAACCAGGCCGCTGGCCCGTAGAATGACCAACCTGCCCCAGGTGTCAATCAACTTCCCAACAAGGGGGCGGGTCGCCACCGAGGCTAGAGAAAACAAGGCGATAACCAGGCCTAGCCATTGGGGAGACGTGCCCAATTTCAAGATATAGAGGGGGATGGTAGGCATGAGAGCTTGCATGCTGGCAAACAAAGCCAGGGTAGCCCCGAGCAAAAGCAAAAAGTTCCTGGTGAGGAGCCTGGAGTGGGATATGCTCATCCTGGCTAAACCGCCTCGCAATTGCATTATCCCTTGAGCCCAGTCATCACTACGCCCTTGATGTAGAAGCGCTGCAAGGCCAGGAAGAGGATAATGACCGGCAGGGAGGCGAGCACAGCACCGGCGAAGGTGCGGCCCCAGTAAATCTGGGTTTGCGTGGTTTGCATCTGAATGGCCACCTGGATCACCTGCAACTCCTTCTTGCCTATAGCAATCAAGGGCCAGTAGAAGAGATTCCAGATGAACTGGAACTCCAAGAGGGCATTAGGTACGATCACATGCCGCAAGACTCCCAGATAGGAAGCCCCGTCAATGATGGCTGCCTCGTCCAGCTCTTTGGGGATCTCTTTGAAGAACTGCATCAGGGAAAAGATAACGAAGGGACTGGCATACCAGGGCACGATCAAGGCCCAATAGCTGTCATGCAGGTTCAGGGTGCGGATCACGATGTACAGGGGAACCATAGTAGCTTCGAAGGGCACCAGCATGGTGGCGATGACGAAGATCAGAAGGAGGTCTTTGCGGGGGAAATCCAGGCGGGCGAAGAAGTAGGCCCCCAGGGTATTGAAGATGAGCGAGCAGCACACGACGCCAAAGGACACGAAGGCGCTGTTGAACAGGTAACGCTGAAAGTTCAAACCAAAGGCCTTCCCCTCCGGGCTCAGGCCCAGGATGTCCAGGAAATTCTTGAGGGTCCATTCCACCGGCACAACGGTTCGCCAACCGAAAGGATAGAGGTATTGAAAGATCTCTGTCTCGTTTCTCAGGCTCCCCAGCATCATCCAGACAAAGGGGATAAGAAAGACAAGGGAGATGATGGCGTAAAGGAGGTATTCAACCAGTTTCCCCATCCCCTTCATCACCAGGTGGGGAGTTACTCTCCTATCTATCGCCAGTGGTCTTCTTTCTCTGACCAGGGTTTCAGAAGTAGTTCCCATGCTCAACCCACCTCCTAATACTCCACTTCCGTCCTGAACAGGCGCATCTGGATGACGCTGACCACCAGCAGGAGGGCGAGGGTCACCATGGACAGGGCGCTGGCATAGCCCATATCCTGGAACAGGAAGCCGTATTGATAGATGTAGTAGACGATCACTTTAGTTGCATCTATGGGGCCTCCCCTGGTCATGGTATAGACGGGAACGAAGACCTGGAAGGAGAAGATGGTTTGGGTCACGACGACAAACATCAACACCCGCTGCAGGAGAGGCAGGGTGATATGCCAGAAGGCCTGCCACCTGTTAGCCCCGTCCACGATAGCCGCTTCGTAGTACGTGTCCGGGATCCCCTTGAGCCCGGCCATTAGAATGATCATGCTAAATCCCATGTCTTTCCAGATCATCATCAGGGTAACGGCCGGCAGGGCCCGATTCGGATCGGAGAGAAAGGCCTGACGGGAAATGCCGAAGCCAGAGAGCATGCTGTTGATCAGGCCCAACTGGGAATGGTACATCATGGACCAGAGGATGGAAATTACCATGATGGAGGTAACCACGGGGGTAAAGATGGCCGAACGCACGAAGCCGGCGACCCATTTCTCCCCCTGCAGGAGAATAGCCAGGGCCAAAGAGAGGACAATTTGGATGGGGACCTTTAGAATGACGAAGGTGCCAGTAACCTGGAGAGACTTCCAGAAGAGGGGGTCGTCCAGCATATTGACGTAGTGTTGCAGGCCGACGAAATCACCAAATCCCCCCAGCAAGCTATATTGCCACAGACTGGCTTGCATGGCGGCCAGGATGGGCAGATAACGGAAGACCGTGAAATTGATCAGGGCGGGGAGGATGAAGAGAAAGGCAATCAGGTAATTCCTGGTCCGCCTTTGCCCCATTCTCTGCCAAAGGCCCACCGGCTTTGTGGCCACTGTCACGCCTGACATCTATCCGCATCTAACAATTAGGACTTTCGCTCACGTGGGCTGAAAAGCAGGGACATGAGGATTACGTAACTCAGCCCGCAGATAGTCACGCAACAGATCGGTTTTGATTTGATAGAGTGTCTTGTTCAACTGCTTCGCCTTGACCTTCAGGGAAAGCCAGGCATGATAGCAGCACGCCAGATGATTGCGCTGCG
>DYIS01000237.1 GCA_020723545.1 Ktedonobacter racemifer | reverse complement strand
TCGCAAAGCCTACCGTACACGCTTGTCATATCGTAACCAGCCCCCTACTCTACCGGGCTGCGGTAGGTGTCAAGCTAAGACCTGCGGGAGGGTGAATATTGAGGAGGCTGTCTCTTGATCGATGTTGTTTTACCCAAGATAGAATGCCTTGCCAGGGCTGAGAACTACGGCCGGTTCGTCATTGAACCCCTGGAGAGTGGTTATGGCATCACCCTGGGCAACGCCTTGCGACGCATCTTGCTGTCTTCCTTGCCTGGAGCGGCGGTGACTGCCATCCGGATGGACGGCGTTTACCACGAATTCTCTACAATCCCCCACGTCAAGGAAGATACCACGGAGATCATCCTGAACGTCAAACAGATACGGCTGCGGTGCTTTGCCGATCACCCGGTCCGCCTGTACATCTCCGCTGAGGGCGAGGGGGAGATAACTGCGGGTGACATTGAGTGTCCAAGCGAGGTGGAGATCATCAACAAAGGCTTACACTTGTTGACCCTGGATTCACCGGAGGCCCAGATCGACATGGAGCTGACGGTGGAGAGAGGCAAGGGATACGTGCCGGCAGAGCAGCGGGAGGGCTTGCCCATCGGCACCATCCCGGTGGATGCCATTTTCAGCCCAGTGCGCAAGGTTAACTTCTTTACGGAACACACCCGTATTGGCCAGGTCACCACTTTTGATCGCTTGACCATGGAGATATGGGTGGATGGCAGCATCCAGCCCGACGAGGCCCTCAGCCGTGCTGCAGGCATCCTGGTGCAGCACCTCTCGCTCATTGCCGAGACGGGCAAGACTGTGGCTTTCAGTGACAAACGGCCCTTGAGCCCCATCGCCATCCCGGCCAGGTTGTATGAGACCCCCATCGAGGAGCTGGACCTTTCGGTGAGGGCGTACAACTGTTTGAAGCGTTCGGGCATCTCCAAGGTTGGGCAGATACTGGAGATGAACGAGAACGATCTCCTGGCGGTGCGCAACTTCGGCCGCAAGTCCTTGGAGGAACTGATGGAGCGGTTGGCCCTGCGAGGCTTCCTGCCTACATCCCCTGCTCAGGCCGAGGCGGCCCTGCGCGGGGAGAACAACGAAGAGGTCCCTGTCATGGAGCAGGGAGAGGGGGATAGCGCTCAATGAGACATCGAATTGGCGGTCGCCAACTGGGCCGGCCTACCGATCAGCGGCTAGCGCTTTATCGGAATCTGATAACCGACATCTTGCGATACGAGAAGATAAACACCACCGAGGCCAAGGCCAAGGAGGTCCAGGCTCAGGTGGAGAAGCTCATCACCAAGGCCAAAAGGGGCGACCTGCATTCCCGCCGGCAGTGCCTGGCCGCGGTGTCGGATCCAACCATCGTCGAAAAGCTTTTTACGCTAATCGGTCCCAGGTATGCTGATAGAGCTGGAGGCTACACTCGTATTACGAAGCTGGGTCCCCGGCTGGGTGATGCGGCTCCGATGGCGGTTATCGAGCTGGTCTAGCGCGGTATAGGTCAGGCGTTAGGCCTTTTCGCCGTCAGGTGAAGTAACCTACGATGCGAAATCTGATGCTGCTGGTGGAGTACGATGGCACCGATTACCAGGGTTTTCAGTGGCAGATGGGCCGACCCACGATCCAGGGGGAGTTAGAGAAGGCCCTGGAGGCGGTGACTGGCCAGCGCACCCGGGTGATCGGGGCCGGGCGCACCGACGCCGGGGTTCACGCGCGGGGGCAGGTGGTGAGTTGTAGGAGCGGGATGGCATTGTCCCCCGACCAACTCCGCAGCGCATTAAACGCCAGGCTGCCCAAAGACATCGCGGTTAAGGCCATAAGTCCGGCGGCCGAGGGATTCCACGCTCGTTTCGCCGCCAAGAGCAGGGAATACCGGTATACGATCTGGAACTCCAGCGTCCGGTCGCCGCTGGCGTGGCGTTATGCCTTTCACTTCAGCAAGCCTCTGGAGGCCGAGGCCATGCACACAGCGTGCTGTTCTTTGATCGGCACCCATGACTTCGCCTCTTTCGGCAGCAGGCTTTGGGAGAGGGGCACCACTCAACGTACGGTATATCGAGCGGAGTGCTGGCGGGAAGGCGATTTTGTCTATGTGGAAGTGGAGGCCAATGCTTTTCTAGCCCAGATGATGCGGGGCGTAGTGGGAACCCTGATCTGGGTGGGGGAGGGCCGGCTGCGGCCGGAGGATTTTCAGCACATCCTGGAGGCTCGGGACCGACGGCTGGCCCGAAATCTGGCCCCGCCTCAGGGCCTATGCTTGACGAGGATCGTCTATTGAGATTTGCGGCAGTTCGGCCACGCCAATGGAGGGATTCATGAAGACGTACACCGCCCGGGCGGCGGATATCCAGCGCCGGTGGCACCTGATCGACGCTGAGGGGAAAACATTGGGGCGGCTGGCCTCAGAGGTGGCTCAATTGCTCAAGGGCAAGCACAAGCCGGCCTATACCCCACACCTGGACCTGGGCGATTTCGTGGTGGTGATCAATGCGGCCAGGGTGAAGGTGACGGGGAATAAGCTGGAGGACAAGTTCTACTACCGTCACTCCGGCTACCCCGGCGGGTTCCGAAAGGTAAGCCTGCGCGACAAGCTGGCGGCCAGGCCGGAGACAGCGGTGGAGGAGGCAGTGAGGGGCATGTTGCCGCACAACCGCCTGGGCGAGGCGATGTCCAGGAAGCTCAAGGTCTATGTAGGGCCCGAGCATCCACATCAGGCACAATTTGCCGGGCAGGAGAGAGAATCCCACGAAGGGGAGGTCCGATGACGGAGAAGAACTACTACTGGGGGACTGGCCGGCGGAAGACCGCCGTGGCCCGGGTGCGTCTGGCAGCGGGGGTTGGCGATGTCATCGTCAACGGGAAGCCGTTGGGCGAGTATTTTCCCCGGGAAACGTTGGCCTCTTTGGTGATGGGGCCATTGAAGGCGACTGAGGCCGAAGGCAAGTATCAGATCTCGGTCAAGGTGGAGGGCGGAGGGGTTCCCGGACAGGCCGGGGCGGTGAGCCATGGCATCGCCAGCGCACTGGCCGAGGCCGATGAGTCCCTGCGGCCCATCCTGCGCAAGGGGGGCTTTTTGACCCGGGACCCGCGGATGAAGGAACGCAAGAAGCCTGGCCTCAAGCGCGCCCGGAAAGCACCTCAGTACACCAAGCGATAGGCCAGCTTTATGGCAGCGCATTCGCAATCCTCCCCGCCTCTGGTTCAATGGCGGGGAGGATTGTTTTTGTGAAAGGGAGTTATTGAGACCGGCGGGGCGGCAGAGTCAGGGGGTGACCGCCACCCGGTGTGGGGCACCTCCCGGTGGGAAAAGGGCGAAGTGGTCAGGGACGACTATGTGTTGCCCTTGCCTGGCGGCCTGTCGTTCGATACGTTGATGATCCTGGTTTATTATGATGCCGGGGAAAGCCTTCGAGAACTCGGTACGGCCTGGATATCGCTGGACCGGGAGTTCGAGACCCGGTAGCTCGATTCTAGCGGAAGAAATAGAGGATAATGCTTACGCTTATGACCCAGAGGGCGATGTCCAAAAGGATGGGCTTGTCGCTCAAGAGGATGTCCTCCGGGCTGCCCCCCAGGTTCTTGAGGTGGACCAGGTAGAGGTAGCGAAACGCCCCGTACAGCACAAACGGTATGGTAGCCATCATGGCGTGGTTTTTGGGCAGGCCCTCGGCGGAAAAGGTATAGAGGCTATAGGCCATGATGGTGGCCGACACCACGATGGTAATGAGCTCCTCCAGGAACTCTGGAGTGTATTCCTTGAGGATCTGCCGGTGATTGGTGGCCTGGTCGTTCAAGAGTAACAGCTCGTGGCGACGTTTGCTGAAACCCAGGAAGAGCGCCCCCAAGAGGGTGCAGACGTAAAGCCAGGGGGAGATGGGAACGGCGATGACCACGGCACCGGCCACTGCCCGTAGCACGAAGCCCAGGGAGATGGTCAGGACGTCCACCAGCACCATGTTCTTGAGCGCGAAGGAGTAGGTCAACATGGTGAGGAGATACAGAAGCGCCACCAGGCCGAAGGTCACGCTGAGATAGAAGGAGCCAGCCAGGCCGCCGATCGCCAGCACCGCGGCAGCGGCCAGGGCCCCGGTGGGGCTGAGCTGGCCCGAGGGCAGTGGCCGGAAACGCTTGGTGGGATGGGCCCGGTCTTTTTCGATGTCTGCCAGGTCGTTTATCAGGTAGACGCTGGAGGATAGCAGGCAAAAGAGCAGGAATGCCATGACCACCGTCCCCAGCATCTGGTACATCAGGGGGGAAAAAGGGCGCCAATACTGGTTAATGGTGAAAATCAGGCCGAGAAACAAGAGGCCATTCTTGGACCACTGCCTCGGCCGCATGGTCACGATCAGGGCTATGAGCAAAAGATGGCTCCTGGACGAAAGTTGGGCGTATCATACCTGATTTCAGGACCAGATGCAA
>DYIS01000236.1 GCA_020723545.1 Ktedonobacter racemifer | reverse complement strand
AGCTACGAAAGTGCAAAGATAGTGCTAGTTGGTCAAGATACCAATTCTCTGCGCCTGCGACGTGCTTGAGAATTCCAGAGATTGACCCACCTATCTCCCCGACGATTGGCCTACCCAGGAGCTCTTGTGTTGTAGATCGCAGAATGCTCAGCAAGTCGCGCCGCGTCCACAGCAGCAGTCGAAGCGCCACTTCTATATCCCAATAGGTCAACGGGCGACGGTCGTCTTCAAAGAAAGCATTAACAAGATAATCGGGGTTCTCTTCACTAGCAAATGTATGGAAAGTTTCAACGATCTCTATTTCAAATGGCCCGCTGATTGTTGGCAATGAGCCATCGTGATTCGTTAGCCAGGAGAAGTACGCTGCGATGCATTGGGGTGCACCCTGCCCAATGCCACCCAGTGATTTGGCTCAATATCTTCAATCGCCATTCGGCAACGCATTCTTCCTTACCTCCATAATTCTTTGAAATCCCAAGCGTACATGCGAATGGTTTGTGTATCCAGGCTTCAGCGCTCCGTAAGCGCCTAACTTATAATTATGCCGCACTCTGCGGCATAACATGCCCGTGTTGCATGTTATGCCGCTCTTTCGGTATAATGATATTGTGCCGCACCTGCGCTCAATTGTCAAGCGCAATGCATCTCATGAACCTGATTGCCGGAGGATAAACCACGACACAACCACCTCGCCTACTCGACCAGGTGCGCCAAGTCGCACGTCTTAAGCACCTGAGCCTCAGCACGGAAGACTCGTACGTGCAGACCATCCGGCGCTTCATTCTTTTCCACAATAAGCGCCATCCCAGAGAGATGGGTGTGCCAGAGATCCGGGCCTATCTCTCTCACTTGGCGATAGATCGCCAAGTCGCCGCCTCCACCCAGAACGTCGCTCTCAGCGCTCTGCTCTTCCTCTATCGGGATGTACTGCATATTGATCTGCCGTACATTGACGATATTGAGCGTGCGCAACGCCCCGCCAGATTGCCGACCGTCTTCACCCGGGCCGAGGTCAGGGCTATCTTCTCCCACTTAAGCGGCGAGTATCACCTGATCGCCAGCCTGCTTTATGGCACGGGACTACGCCTCATGGAGTGCCTGCGCCTGCGGGGGAAAGACATTGATTTTGCCTATCACCAGATCACGGTGCGGGATGGCAAGGGCGAAAAAGATCGCGTCACCATGCTGCCCCGTGTGCTTGTAGAACCCCTCAAGCGGCAACTGGAAAAAGCCAGACTGCTTCACCAGCAGGACCTGGCTGAAGGCCACGGCGCAGTCTATCTACCCTATGCCCTGGAGCGCAAGTATCCCAATGCTGCCAAAGACTGGGCCTGGCAATATGTCTTCCCGGCTGCTACCCGCTCGGCTGACCCCCGCTCCGGTGACATCCGCCGCCATCACATCCTTGAGGATTCCGTCCAGCGTGCCGTGAAAAAGGCCATCCAAGAGGCCGGCATTGCTAAACACGCCAGTTGCCACACGCTCCGTCATTCCTTCGCTACCCATCTGCTGGAGGATGGCTACGATATACGCACAGTGCAGGAACTACTTGGCCACAAAGACGTGCGCAGCACGATGATTTACACCCACGTGCTCAACCGTGGCGGCAGAGCCGTGAAAAGTCCACTGGACTCAGGATCACCTGGCAGGGAGCAGGGAAGTGAATAGCGACGTTTGTATTCTAACACAATAGCACCCTTCCATCAATGGGGTTTGGTGCCACAGACCATGGACACTTACCGAGAGGATAGCATGAGAGACGAGCAAGGTGCACCAGTAGCGGTGCGTGTAGAGGGGATTCGCAAGGTTTTCCCCGCTATAGGCCGGACAGGCAGCGAGACGGTGGCCCTGGACAGGGTGAGCCTGGACTTTCGGGCCGGGGCTTTCTCCACGCTCCTGGGGCCTTCCGGCTGCGGCAAGACGACGCTCCTCCGCATCATCGCCGGGTTCACCACGGCGGAGGCCGGGGCGGTGTGGATCGGCGGGCGGAAGGTGAGCGCCGTGCCGCCTTGGAAACGGGACATCGGTTTCGTCTTCCAGAACTATGCCCTCTGGCCGCACATGAGCGTGCACGATAACGTGGCCTATGGCCTGCGGCTGCGCAAGCTATCGCGCCAGGAGGTCACGGCCAGGGTGCAGGGGGCATTGGAGGTGATGGGCCTGGCCGGCATGGCCGACCGCTACCCCGGCCAGCTCTCAGGCGGCCAACAGCAACGGGTGGCCCTGGCCCGGGCCTTGGTGCTCCAGCCCCAGGTCCTGCTCCTGGACGAGCCACTCTCCAACCTGGATGTCAAGCTGCGCATTGAGATGCGCAAGGAGATCCGGCGCCTCCAGCGAGCAGTGGGCATCACCACGATTTACGTCACGCATGATCAGGAAGAGGCCCTGGAGATCTCAGACGTGGTGGCAGTGATGAGCCGCGGGCAGGTGGACCAGGTGGGCACGCCCGAAGAGGTGTACCAGCAGCCGACGTCGGTCTTCGTGGCCACTTTCGTGGGGACGGTGAGCCTGCTGACGGGGCAGGTGACAGCGGAAGGGGACCTGCGACTGGAGGGTGGGGCGATGCTGCCCCTGGGGCTGGACGCCGCCCAATCCGGGCAGACCCTGACCGTGGCCGTGCGGCCGGAGAATGTGTCCCTGGTGCCGGTAGAGGCGACAGGCGTGCCGCTCCTGCAAGGCCGGGTGGTGAGCACCAGTTTTCTGGGGAACATCCGGCGGGTAACCGTGGACCTGGGCGGCGGGGTGCGCCTGGTGGCCGAGCACCGGGAAACGTTGGCCGAGGGGGATGTGGTGGGGGTGATTATCCGGGAGCACACCATCATCTCGGAGTGCGTCTAGGACGGCAGACGGACAAACGACAGGGCAAGAGCGCGGTACTTAAGGTTGAGAACCTACAAATCCACCCTGAGGCCATCCACGGTAAAACGAGAACAACTTCTCGCGTCCGTCGCAGGCTAAAATCTATGCTCCTGATGACAGGGAGGCCACTTTGACCGGCAAAGAATTCCAGAGCATCCTGGAAAATCCGGAGAAGACCGAGTTGGTGGGCAACCTCATCGCCGCCCAAGGGGAAAGCCCCGGCCTGAGCGAGGTCTATTGCAGCGGGCTCGTCTACTTTGACCGCGCCCTGGCTCTCTCGCTGGTGGCGGAGCAGGGACAGGCCATCCCCCTCACCTTGCGCAGGCGCTCCTGGCGGCCTGACCGCCTGGTGACCGAGTATGAGGGCGGTGGCCTGCACATCACGGAGACGAAGGCGGTCTCTGGCGATACGCTGGTTGCCGTTGTGGAACTGCAGAACACCGGTGGTGCCGAGAAACGCCTGTCCCTGGTGTCTGACGGCTGCGCCATGTATTCCTGGTTGGGCCAGCCCCACGAGTGGGAACGCCATCCCGCGCGCCTGGAGGGGCGTGTGGATACGGCCAGCAACGGCTTCCACTTCACCACCGCCGACGGCTACGAGATTACCCTGGGGGCCAGCCTGCCGTCGCGCCGGGCCCGGATCTACGTTATCCCACCGGACAAAATTGAGCGAACGCTGCGCTTCCGCTCGGCGCTGGTCAGCGAGCGCTACCGCTACCGTTACACACCACCAGACGCCGCAACCCTGGCCGATATGGGCGAGGCCGGCCTCGCCCATACCAGGCCGGTCCGCGGCCGCTACCTGGCCTACGACGCGACCTACGACCTGGCGCTTGGGCCCGGGGAGCGCCGCCGGGTGACCCTGGCCATGGCCTTCTCGCTCCAGGCTAAGGCCCTGGTCCGGCGGGCCCTGGCCGAGCCGGAGGCCCTGCTCCGAGAGGCGACGGTCGCCTGGGACGATTTCGCCGGCACGCTGCCCACCTTTGACTGCGCCGATCCCCGCCTGCGCGCTGCCTTCTACTTCGCCTGGTATGTGCTCAAGTCCAACCGGGTGGAGGTGACTGACCACCCGGTTTTTCCCGATCCGTTCACCGCGGTGTGCAAGTTCCACTACTTCAACCAGTTCTTCTGGGACAGCGCCTTCCAGGCCGTGGCCTGGCTGTGGTGCAACGACCCTCGCTATGCCCGCGAAGAGCTGGCCAACTTCGTCCACAATCAATGGCGCAGCGGCCTGATCCCCCATGAGCTCTTTTTATGGGAGAACGCTGGACGAGACTGGCCGGCGAGCAACTATCGCTCCAGCACGACAACCCAACCGCCGGTCATCGGCTGGGCACTGATGGAGATCTACCACAAGACGGGGGACAAGGACCTGCTGCGCGCCTTTTATCCGGCCCTGCAGCGCTACGAGGAGTGGCTCTGGCGCGATCGCGATGGTAACCGGGACGGCCTCTCTTGCACCACCAACATCTGGGAGAGCGGTTGCGACAACAGCCCGCGTTGGGACGGCGTGGTGCGGCGGGTCCAGCGGGGACGGGAGTTGGAT
>DYIS01000235.1:2761-4452 GCA_020723545.1 Ktedonobacter racemifer | reverse complement strand
GATGTGCAGTTTGGTCTCTTTCCTGTCGGCGATCATGCCCTTGACCATGGCCCCGGTGCTGATCAGACCGGCAACGCCGAGGGCGGCAACCAGGGCCCAGAAGCTCAAGCTCTCCAGGAAGGCCGCGGTGGCCGGAGCAAGCTGGTCCACGAGGCCGAACTTGGCAAGATAGCCGGGAAGCAGAGCCCCGCGGCTGACCGCGACGATGAGCATGGTGGCTGCCATGGTGATCTTGATCACATAGTCCTTGACATAGGTGGTGCCGAGCGCCCCAAGCTGAACCCCGATCAGGGAGGTGGCCAGGAGCAGGACGGACAGACGGATATCGATAAGACCGCTCAGCCCCCACTGGATTGAGCCCCACAGCCCCATGACGAAGGCGATACCCAGCTCTGTGGCACTGGCCACCATGGCTGAGGCGCCGATTACATAGATCATGCCGGGCACGCCGATAAAGCCGCCCACGGCAATGGTGGCCGCCAGCATGCCGGTGAGCAGACCAACCGGGATGGTTACCCAGGCGGAGATCCGCACCTTGGCCACCTTGAAATTCATCATCGGCGGGATATTGATCTTCTGCATGGCCATGGCCAGGGTCGAGGCCTGTTCTGGGGTATCTTTCCCGCCCTTGGCAAGCTTGTAAGCGTCCAGGGCGACATAGCAGCCGACCAGGATCAGGACGACCACAAAAACAGCGCTTACATAGAGGTTTGAGCCATCGTTACCCCATTTATTGAGGATGTGTTTCTGGATCTGCACGCCGATCTGGACGCCGATGATGGCGGTGGTGGCCATGGTGGCGGCCAGTTTCACGTCAACCTGGCCATATTTCCAGCGTTTGTAGGTGCCGATCATGGCCTTGGGAAACTTGTGGCACATGTTGCTGGCCACGGCCACGGCGCCGGGAGCGCCCAGGGACATCATGGCCGGGGTGAGAACAAAGGCCCCGCCTGATCCGATAAAGCCGCTCAGGATGCCGCCCACCAGGCCGACCGTCAGGAGGGCAAACAATTTTTTCAAGGTCATGTCCATGAACATGATGGACACATCCTTGATCACGTTCTCGCCGGCATCATGGTCCAGGCTGACCAGCACCTTTTTGCCAAGGCGAAGGCTCTCCACCTTGACATGCTCGCCGATGATCAGGTTCTTAAACTCCTCTGTGCCATCTTTCTGCAGAACAGCGGTATGGGCCGCTTCGTTGATCTCGGTGAACACGCCCTTCAGCATGCTCTTGTCGGGCCCGGCCCCGCCGGCGGCAAAAACAACACTTGCCAGGGGCAAGAGAAACAGGGAAAACAGTACGGCTAAGACAAACCTCTTCATTGTATTAACTCCTCGTATAGATGATGATTGCGGCAAAGCATGGGTTATTTCTTTTTGGCCTCGATGCCGAGCAGGCTCAGCAGGTTGCTGGCAAAGGCCCCATGGATAAAGGAAAAGAGGAAGACCGTTCCTATGGGATAGAGGGTGTAGATGCCGCCCTTGGTATAGGTATCGGTGACCAGTGTCTCATTGCTGAACAGGAGGACATAAAATGAGATGGAAATCGCCCCGAAGATAACGGTGCTCAGATACGGTTTTGTTTTTTTCTGCTGTGTTGCCATTGGATAATCTTACCCCACTTCTAAAATTGAATAATTACCGCCCTTCCTGGGCGGTTTCATTGCATGCAAGACCATCTGGCCGTG
>DYIS01000235.1:667-2751 GCA_020723545.1 Ktedonobacter racemifer | reverse complement strand
TGCGGTAGCGTTCCACCGTTGCATTCGTTACGCCCATTTTGCCGCGCCCCTGCCTCCATGGGCGGGTTGCCCTGTTGGCGAGAAGTCGCGAAGCAGTTGTCAGCCAGGCTGTTTCATCAATGGTTGCGGGGACTGTCAACTTCGCAAGGAGTTTGGGCTGGATGCCGGTTTGCTGGCATGGTTTTGCATCTAGCGTGCCATTTGTCGAGATTTTTTCGTGGGGCTAGCGGGGCCATGGTTGCCGGGCAGGTATTTCAGCAGGATCAATCGTGGCGGTTTCTGTAATTTGATTAATGATATAAGCATGTTGCCATGTTGTCCCCGGTGCTTGGCCATGCCGGCGCCTGAGCCGGTAATCAGGGAAAAGAGGGTCCCCTGTATAGTTTTATCGTGCTCACCACAATGCGCGGCAAAACGGGCGTGTTGTAATGTGCAATTGTATTTTGTTGCAGTATGCAACTGCAGGGCTGTGGGGGGTGTTCAGCTATGTTGCAATGTGCATCTGCGATGGAAGTGCATAAAAAATCATGGGAATAAACAAGGGATTACCGGCTTGTTGCTGAGGAGCTGCATGCGTTTCGTTTTGCAACGCAGCAGAGGGGCGGAGCGGAGCTGCCGGGGGAAAGCGGCATGCCGCAGATGGCTTTGCCAGCCGGAGCCCTCCGCGCCTACTGGTGCCGGGTTCTCATAACAGCGCAGAGCAGCTTTATGAATGGCCGCCGTGGCGGTCAGCTGCCGTAGAACAGGGAGATGGTTGCCAGCATGACGAGCAGGAAAAGGGCGGAAATTCCGCTTCCCGCTTTGAAATAATCCATGCTGCTGTACCCGCCGGGCTGCATGACCAGGGAATTCACGGGATGGGTCGGCAGGATAAAGTTGTTTGAGCAGGCAATGGCAACCACCAGTGCCGCCAGCCGCGGATCAGCGTCGCAGCTGACCGCCATGTGCATGGCAAGCGGCACCATCAATACGGTGGTGCCTATATTGGAAACGACCAGGGTGAAAAAGGAGGTGAGTATGCCGAGCGCGGTGAGCAGCAGGAGGGGGGAAACAGGGCCCAGGCCGGCCATGATCGTCTCGGCGATGAGTTTGGCCGCGCCGGTCCTTTCAAAGGCGATAGCCAGGGGAATCATGCCGCCGAGGAGAAAGACGGTCATCCAGTCCATGGATTCATAGGCCTCATCTATCGTGATGACATTGCTCAGGATCATGGCGAGAGCGCCGGTGAGCAGGGCGATGGAGAGCTGTACCTCGAAGCCGAGGATCAGGACGAGAGAAAGAAGCATGCAGCCGATGGCATATTTCAGCTTGTCGGTCTGGCGAATCTCACCTTGCACCTCTTCGGTGAAGACGAGGTCGAGCTGTTCCTTGAGGAAATGAAATTTATCCCAGCGGCCCTGCAGCAGCAGTGCATCGCCGCTCTGCAGGATGATGTCGGAGATGCCGCCGACAAAGGTCTTGTTGCCCCGGCGGACAGCCAGCGGGTTGACCCCGTATTTTTTACGAAAGGCAAAGGAACGCAGAGTATTGCGCGCCATTTCCGAGCGTGGAGAAATGATCGCCTCCATGATCCCGGCATTGTTGGGTGAGAGATCCTCGGCAAATACCGCGAGATCGTCCTTGATCTCCCAGCCGCAGGCGGCAGCCAGTTTCTTTACCAGTTCAGGCGGGCCTTCAACCGCGATGGTGTCACCGCCGCGCAGCACGGTATCGGTGTCAGGGGCGAAATTCTTGGTTCCGCCCTTGGGGGCAACGGCAATGACCGTGGTAAAATAATAGGCCCTGATTTCCAGATCCATCAAAGTTTTCGGGCCGGCAAAGGATGAGGGGATGTGCAGTTCGAAAAAATTGCCGATATCATGGTAGGTCCGCTGCAGGGTCTTTGACAGGGGACCGTTTGCCCCTTTTTCCTTTTGCCCGGCGGGAAGGATGAATCGGCCGAACAGCACAAGGTAGAGAAGCAAGGCACTGATCAGGGCAAGACCAATGGGGGTCACGGCAAACAGACCGAAGGGCTCGGCATCGGCATCGGTGATTTGCATCACATCGTTGAGCAGGATCAGCGGGCTTGAGCCGATGAGCGT
>DYIS01000235.1:441-657 GCA_020723545.1 Ktedonobacter racemifer | reverse complement strand
CCGCTTCGCCGCGGGCATAAACAGCGCCGCGGCGCTGATATTCTGCATGAAGCTGGAGATAAAGGCCACCGTGCCGGAGATGAGCAGCATGATGCTGCTCTCGCCGTGGCCGGCAAATTTCAAGAGCACCCTGGACAGGGAATCCATGGCGCCGGTCTTTTCGAGTCCGGCGCCGAAGATGACAAGCGCGACAATGATCACCACCGCATTGCTGGA
>DYIS01000235.1:0-431 GCA_020723545.1 Ktedonobacter racemifer | reverse complement strand
CTGATCGCCTCTGTCGGCGTAATCAGGCCAAGAAGCGGGAGCAGGGTCATCATGATGATGCCGACCACATCCACCCGGACAAAGTCAAAGCTAAAGAGCAGGATGGCAAGCAGTATTACAGCTAATACTAAAATAATTGGCAGTGTCATTTTTTTCCTCTCTTCAATGCCCTGGAACAAACAGCACGCTATTTCCCAATAATTACGGCGTGATTGGCAGAAGATGGCTGGGTGTCATCCGGTATGGTGTGCTGGCAGGGCAACTTCGTCATCTGGTAACCTTTTGCTCGGGCAAACGCAACACAGCGAAAAAAACGGGGGAAGAGCAATAAAAACGTTTCATTTTTGTAAGCAACCGCCATGCCATGATGTTCCTGCTGCATTACGCTCGGCTGATATGGTCGGCATCGGCCAGGACCCGCCAGGTACGTT
>DYIS01000234.1:3889-4466 GCA_020723545.1 Ktedonobacter racemifer | reverse complement strand
CGCGCGGAAGGTCTTTTTGGTTCACTTGTCAACGGACTTTGCAAAAGCCCTGGGAGATGGATGCTCTACCTTGAGCGCCTCGATGCCCTTGCGAGCGGTAACGAGTTGCCGGTTGAGCTCCTCTTCCAATCGCACCAGGACCTCCACGGCGTAGCGGTCCGCCTCACCCTGCATTTGCGCGCACTTCGCCCTGGCCTCCTCGATGATCTCCTGGGCCTTGCTCTCAGCCGCCTTGGTCAGCTCCTTCTCCTGCAGGAGAAAAGCGGCCTGCTCCTGGGCGGCGGTAACGATCTTCTCCGCTTCTGCCTGGGCCTGGGCGATGATCCTCTCCCGGTCCTGGATGACCCGCTTCGCCTGTTTGATCTCGTCGGGGATGGAAATACGCATCTGATCGATCACGTCGAGACAACTGCGCCGGTCCACCAGGGATAGATTCAAGAAGGGAATTCGCCAGCCGACATTCAAGAGGGACTCCAGGCGATCTACCAAATACTGGATGTCTATCTCCGATCCCTCCTCTCAATTACAGAACCGAGCTCCGCTGGCAAATCAAGGCTTTCCGCTGGTTCCTGCGTCA
>DYIS01000234.1:0-3879 GCA_020723545.1 Ktedonobacter racemifer | reverse complement strand
GATGGCACCATGCCGTCCACGCAGCCACCGAGCTTTGCGATCTCCTTGACGATAGTGGAGCTTAAAAACGAATACTGCAGGCTGGTCATCAGGCAAATCAGTTCAATTTCCGGCGCCAGTTTACGGTTGGCCAGGGCCATCTGATATTCTAACTCGAAGTCCGAGTATACCCTGAGTCCCCGCACCACCACCTTTGCTCCTACCTGGCGAGCATAGTTAACGGTCAGACCCGAATAGCTGGTGACATGAATGTTGGGCCACTCCCTCAAGGCCTCTTGCATGAGCTGCACGCGATCAGAGACGGAGAAGGTCGTCGGCTTGGCCGGCATGTCGTAGACCCCCACCACCAGCTCATTGAAGATCAAGGCCGCCCTGCTGGCGATGTCAATGTGTCCATTGTGTACTGGGTCAAAGGCACCGGGGTACAGCGCTGTTTTCAACCCCATTCCCTTCCATGGCGGCCGGGCGAAAACATACGCTTTGCCTCAGCCGACACCGGAATTGGCGACGCGACCTGCTTCCTTGCGCCATCGGTAGATGGTGATACACGTATCGCCATGGCGGCGGGTCCTCGCTATTCTGAGGCCACCGTAGCCCTCCGCCAGGGTCACCCTTTTTGAGTGCTCCACGACCAGGAGCGCGCCGGGACGGACCCACTGGGCATGGGCCATCGCCTCCAGGGTTTCTGAAATACGGGGGTCCGCATACGGGGGGTCGAACAACACCAGGTCATAGCCGCTCTCGATAGCCTTACCGCCCGGGACGATCCCCTCCATGGCCCTCTCGACATCACAGTGATAAACCCGGCCCCGCTCCTGCAGATGGGTGCGTTCAAGGTTTTCACCTATGAGCCGGCAACACTTGATGCTCGATTCCACGAAATCGGCCCAGTCCGCTCCCCGGCTCAGGGCCTCGATGCCCAGGGCACCCGTTCCGGCACAGAGGTCGAGGACACGTTTCCCCCGGTAGACCAAGAAAGCATCGCCGGAGGTGACCATGCTCGCGCCCTCAGGGCTCGCAGGCGCCTCCTCCCACCACAACGACTCCACCATGGAAAAGATAACGCCCTTTATTTTATCAGAAGTGGGTCGGGTTGACAACCCAACTGGCGCCTTGAGGCGATGTCCTTTGGCGGCACCGGCGATCACACGCATACTAGCTCAGGTCACCCGCCTTCTGCCAGAAGTCGGTGACCTTCTGAGCGAGAAGGAGGTGCTCCGGTAAGGACAGTTTCGGGTCCTGCTGGAACACGGCCTGGGCTTCTCGGCGTGCCAGCTCCAGTATCGCTACATCGCTGACCCTGGCTGCTCTCAGCTCCCAGCGACCGCTCTGGCGCACGCCACTGAACTCGCCCAGACGCCCTTCCTCTCCATTCATGCCGACTTGAGAGCGATCAAAAAACTGGCCCGGCCCGCGCAACTCCAGATCCTTCTCCGCTAGAGAAAACCCATCATACGTGTCCTCGATAATCCTCAGCCTCTCCATGGCCTCGGGCTCATTGCTGTCCGAAAGCAAAACACAACAAGACTCCAACGTCCCACGTCCCACGCGGCCGCGGAACTGGTGCAATTGCGCCAGGCCGAAGCGTTCGGCCCCCTCGACGAGCATGACCGTCGCATTAGGGACGTCGATCCCCACTTCCACCACCGGGGTCGAGACCAATACATCCACCAGGCCCTGGCGAAATCCCTGCAGCACCGACTCTTTTTCCTGGCTTTTCATGCGCCCATGCAAGAGCCCCAAACGCAGGTCTGGAAACACCTCTCTTTGCAGCCTCTCGAACTCATGGACCGCCGCTTTGGCTTCCTGTGTCTCCGACTCCTCGATCAGCGGGCAGATAACGAAGGCCTGGCGACCTTTCTCCACCTGGGATCGGATGAAGTTGTAGGCCCGCTCTCTTTGCCGGGGTTCCAGGAAGTAGGTTTTTACTCTCTGTCGGCCGGGAGGAAGCTCGGCGATGGTGGAGATGTCCAGATCCCCGAAGATGGTCAGTGCTATGGTTTGCGGGATAGGCGTAGCGGTCATTACCAACAAGTGCGGCCGGCCACCCTTACTGGCCAGTCTCAGGCGCTGCATCACACCGAAGCGGTGCTGTTCGTCGATCACCGCCAGGCCCAGGCTTTGAAAATCGACACCCTCCTGGATCAAGGCGTGGGTGCCTATCACAATGTTCACCCGGCCCTGGCCAATGTCTTCCCGCAGGGATTCCTTCCCCGCCTTGGCTAAGCTACCGGTGAGCAGGCGAGCCTGTATAGCTTGGCCAACCTTAGAGCCAATCGCCTGCAGCACGCCTTGGATAGTGCGGTGGTGTTGTTCCGCCAGGATCTCGGTGGGAGCCATCATCGCGGATTGGTAACCGTTAGCAACTGCCACCAGCATCGCCAGAATGGCCACCACGGTTTTGCCAGAGCCCACCTCCCCCTGTAACAATCGGGCCATGGGTACCGGGCGGGCCAGATCATCGAGGATGTCCCCCAGTGCCCGCTTCTGTTCCTTGGTCAGCGCGAAAGGCAATGCTCCGGCACAACCCTGGACGACTTCCGGATCTACCTTCATCGGGGTCACCAGTTGGCCCTCTTGCCAATCTCGCCTCTTGGCCAGGACGCCCAGTTGCAATAAGAAGAACTCGTCAAAGGCCAGGCGGCGTCGCGCCCGAGCCAGCGACTCCCAGTCATCCGGGAAGTGAATCTGGCAGAGGGCAGTCCCCAGGTCCAGCAGGTCTTGCCGAGCTCGCACCGAATCAGGCAGGTAATCGACCAACTCAGCGGCCCATCGGGCTACCGTTCTGCTTTGCAGTCGCCGGAGCCATCGCTCACCCAGGTCTTCGGTAAGCGGGTAAACGGGGGCCAGTCGGGCGGTGTGGATGAGCTCAGGTGTTTCCAGGAACTCCCACTCCGGAGAGGAGAAGGTGAGCCGCCCAAGGAAGTAGTCTACCTTCCCACTGAGGACTACCTGCTTGCCGCGGGTCAGCGTATTCAAAAGATAGGGCTGGTTCCACCAGACGGCCTCTATGGTGCCCGACTCGTCGGCGACGATGGCCTTGACGATGAGCTTGCCGCTCTTGGTCTGGGATTTACTGATCTCCCAGATAGTGCCCACCACCGTCTCCGTCTGGCCCGCCCGAAGTTCGCGCACGAGCTTGATCTTAGTGTAATCGTTGTAGCGCCTGGGGAAGAGAAAGAGGAGGTCCCTGATGCGTTCTACTCCTAGCCTTCTCAGCTTATCGGAGTAGGCTCCGCTGACGCCGGACAGCATGGTGACCGGTGAATCCAGGTCCGCCGGTCGAGGCCTGGGGGGTACCATGGGCCTCTTGTCCTCCGCCGGCCTGGCCCGGTAGCCCTGCGGACCATCCCGCGTTTGCCGCTGGGAGGCCTGAGAGGCGTCTGCCGGCGGTCCACTCTCTTGACCTGAGCCAGCCATGGCCTTGAGAACAGAGAGGTGGCTCAGAGCAGCTTCCACCACCTGGGCCCGTCCCGCACCATCGCGCCGCCCATAGCCGACGAAAAAAGAGGCTATCTCTTCGATAATTGGTTGCTGATCTACCGGGCTTTCCTCCCGGGCTTCCTTCGCCCAGCGGCGCAGACCCTCTTCCAGCCCTCCCATCACCGCGCGATCCTGGAAGTTCTGCCTGCGCTCCAGGCTCAAGAACTTTTCCAATTTACTGGTGCTTGACTCGCCGTTTCGCAAATGTCCCTATCCCTCAACGGTTCTTATGCCTAGAAATGTGGCCGAGAACCCCACCGCAGAGAGCATAATCGTCCTTGGTCCGTAGCCCTTAGTCCGTAGTCCGTGGACCAAAGACCAAGGACCAAGGACCAACTTTTATCTCTGCGCTCTCAGGTGTGCCAGGACAAGCCTGGCTCATTCACCGACCTGAAA
>DYIS01000233.1:4153-4479 GCA_020723545.1 Ktedonobacter racemifer | reverse complement strand
CCGACCAATGCGCGTGTGACTTGCGAAACCCACAAGGCTCGTGCTGTCTCGGAAATGTGCGTGGATTGATAAAACGCTTGGAGCAGTCAGCCGTAGCGAAGTAAAGCGGAAATTGACGAATATGCACGCCGCCAAACATTGGTTATTCGTTTTGTCATAGGACTTGTCATGGATTGAGTCGGCTGAACGAGAAAGCATGGCGGTAAACACGCGCCCCTTGATGGGCTCGTTTGCTTACGCCGCCTCTACAAATCGTTCTTGACCCAATTCAGCCCTCTTGGTATAGTTGCCTGCGGGCGTGGCCTCTCCGCCTTTAGGGTGAGTCC
>DYIS01000233.1:0-4143 GCA_020723545.1 Ktedonobacter racemifer | reverse complement strand
AGGATACCATGCCCCCTTCATTTTGCGCGGTATTTGATAATACACCTCGTGCCGACGGCGCCCTCGTCCTGAACGACCTGCGCCTCGCAGGCAGTGTAGTGTTCGACCTTAGCCACGTTGCCTCTTCTGCAGACTATGGCGGTACGAGAGTAACTCGGAATCCGTCCTTTTCTCAAGTTTGACTGATTAGGGCCTGACCCTGGACACCGCACAACATTACCTTGACACACCGGCCTGTCTAATGTATCCTGGTAATGCTGATTACCTCATCGCCGCCAAGATCGCTGGCTACGAGAGATGGGAAATCGCCGAGTACCCCTATCCCGCCACCCGCGAAGCCATCGCTAACGCCGTCGCCCATCGCGACTTTGATAGTAAAGAAACCATCTTTGCCGACCGTATTGAGTTCTACAGTCCTGGCGACGTGCTCACAGGCGTCACAGAGGAGAAGATGCAGCGGTTGGAGAGCCAGTCCAAGCTACGCAACCCGGTCATCGTCGAGGTCTTCCGCGACCTGGGCGGTTTCATCGAGAAGATGGGCACCGGCATCCAGCGCATGGCCCGAGCCATGGAAGAACACGGGTTGCCTCGGCCTCGCTTTGAGGAACTAAGGGGTGAGTTCCGGGTCACGCTCATTGGTCCGGGAGACCGATTTATGGAAAAGAGAGCTGTCCCAGAGTGGATGCGTGGACTGAACGAACGACAACTGAAGGGCTTACAGCGGCTGAGAAATGTAGGCCGGATCACCAACCAGGAATATCGTGCGCTCAATTCAATTGGCAGATACACGGCCCAGCGTGACCTGGCCGACTTGGTAGCCCGCCGACTCGTTCAGCAGGTTGGTGCCAGAGGGAAAGGTGTATACTATGTGCTGGCCGATCGTTTGCGCAGATAATGCACCTCAAATGCCGCACGGATGCGGCATTCATGCGGCATTTTACGGGCTATTAGCTCACCCAGTAGCTCCTCAGTGGCGGCAACGAGGAGCTGGGCCATGAGCTGGAAACTGTTCAGAGACCTTGGCTGGCGGCACGACATTCCGGGATAGTCCATGTTGAACGAAGCCGATACCCGCGCCAAGTTGATTGACCCCCGGCTCCACCTGGAAGGCTGGGACGAGGGCCGCATCGTGCGGGAATATTACTTCACCGAGGGGCGCATTGTCCTGGTAGGCGACGGCCACCGGCGCCAGGAGCCGAAGAAGGCCGACTATCTCCTGCGCTATAGCGATTCGTTTCCCATCGCCACACTAGAGGCCAAGGATGAATCGCACAGCCCGGGCGCCGGCTTGCAGCAGGCCAAAGAATACGCTCAAACCATGGAGCTGCGCTTCGCCTACTCGTCCAACGGCCACGGCATTGAGGAGTATGACTTCGTCACCAACGTCCAGCGCAGCCTGGACCGTTTCCCCTCGCCCGATGAACTCTGGGCGCGCCTCACGGCCGGGCGTCCCACTTCTCGGGCCCAGGCTGCTAACCCGTTGCTCACCCCCTACCATCGAGAGATCGGCGGCAAGACGCCGCGTTATTATCAGGAGATCGCCATCAACCGCGTCGTCGAGGCTGTCTTGCGAGACCAGAAGCGCATCCTGATCACCATGGCCACCGGCACTGGCAAGACCTACGTCGCCTTCCAGGTGGCCTGGAAGCTGGTCAAACCTGGGACTATCCGTCGGGTGCTCTTCCTGGCCGACCGCAACGTGCTGCGCGACCAGGCCTACAATACCTTTGCTCCCTTTGAGGACGCCCGTGGCCTGATCGAGGAGGGGCAGGCGCCGAAGTCCCGCGACATTTATTTCAGCATCTACCAAGCCATGTACAGCGGCGAGGAGGGGAAGCGCCTCTATCAACGTTACCCACGGGGTTTCTTCGACCTCATCATCATTGACGAGTGCCACCGCTCCGGTTTCGGCACCTGGAACGCCATTCTCCAGCACTTTGACAGCGCCCTCCAATTGGGCATGACGGCCACGCCCAAGCGCGACGATAACGTTGACACCTATGAGTACTTTGGCGAGCCCGTCTACACCTACAGCCTGGCCCAAGGGATCGACGACGGTTTCCTGGCCGTGTACAAAGTGCACCGTGTCCAGACCAATGTGGACGCCAACGGCCTGCCCTTGGGCGACCAAGTGTACACCACACCAGACTTTGAGCGGGTGATCCGCCTGCCCGACCGCACCGAAACCATCGCCACGCACCTGGCCCATCTGCTCCGCGAGACCGGGCGGATGGAGAAGACGATGGTCTTCTGCGTGGATATGGAGCACGCCGCCGAAATGACCCGCTGGTTGAGCAACCTGAATGCCGACCTGGGCATCGCCGACTACTGTGTGCGCATCGTCTCCGAGGAGGGGCCAGTGGGCCGCCGCTATCTGGAGCAGTTCCAGGATAAGGACAGGCCCACGCCGGTCATCGCCACCACTGTGGACCTGCTGACCACGGGCGTAGACGCGCCCAGCGTGCGCAACGTCGTCTTCGTCAAGCCCATCGCCTCGCAGGTGGTCTTCAAGCAGATCGTGGGCCGGGGCAGTCGGCTGTGCGAGGACACAGACAAATACTGGTTCCGCGTGGTAGACTATACCGGCTGCACCCGTCTCTTTGAGGACCCCGAGTTCGACGGCTTCCCGGAGGCCGAGACTGAAGAGCAAATCGTTGCTCCCAAAGAAGTAGAGGTCTTGCGAGATAAACCAGAGGCCAGAGAGGAACTCAAGCCCGAAAAACGGCCGCAGAAGATTAGGCTGGAAGGTATCACTGTGACCATCGCCGCCGAGACCTACCTGGAACTGGACGCTACTGGCCGGCGCCTGACAGTGCAGGAGTACGTGGACTATACCCGCTCCGAGTTGCTCCAGGTCTGCGGTGATCTCTTTGCCTTGCAGACAGCCTGGACCGACCGCCAGAAGCGCGGGATTCTCCTTCGGCGGCTACAGGACAAGAGCATTCTGGTGGAGGCATTGGCGATTCTACTCAAGAAGCCCGACGCCGACGGCTACGACCTCCTGGCCCACCTGGCCTTTGGTCAGAAGGTGCATAGCCGCGACGAGCGTGCCAAGGCCCTGCGCAATCTGCACCAGCAGTTCTTCGCTGGCTTCACCCCGGAGGCCCGCGAGGTGCTGGAGGCCCTGGTGGAAAAGTACCGCCTGGGCGGGATCACCGAACTGGACAAGCCCGAAGTCTTTAACGTGTCCCCCTTTGACCGCATGGGCGGCATCATCGGCGTGGCCCACCGTTTCGGCGGCATCGAGGAACTGACCGGCGTGGTGGGGGAGTTGCAGAGGCGGGTTTATGAGGCGTGACAGTTGATAGGACTCTCACTGGAAGGGGTAACCGACCTTGAGAGTGTTGAGACCAGACATTTGCAGCGTCTCTCCTTGACAAGCCAGCCATTTTAGTGTAAAATGGAAGTTGAATTCAAATTCAACAATGGGAGCCAAGACGTGGAAGCGCATGATGGCAGAGCTATCTTTTGGTAAGCGTATTAAGGAACTACGAACCCAGCAGCGGCTAAACCAGCGAGAGCTTGCTGCCCGGGTGGCGATTGACATAGGTTACGTCAGCAAGATTGAGGCTGAGAAGGTCCCCTCGCCTTCTGAGAAAGTAATTGAGCGTTTGGCATCAGTGCTAGAGGCTGACAAAGATGAATTGATGGTCTTGGCCGGCAGGGCACCGAAGGACCTGGAACTGATCATTACCCGTGATGCTCGCATCCCTACCATTCTCCGCCGGGCTAGAGAGTTAAGCCCCCAGGATTGGGAGCAGGTTGAGCACTATATTGAACAACTCAAAGCCAGTAAACAGGAGCATTGACCCTCATGAAGTGGTCCATTTCTGCCCACAACATCTTTCGCCGATGCCAACGCCAATACCTTTTCAGCCAGATCATGGCGTTTCCCATGGCCAAGGACTGGCTAAGGCACGAGGCGCAGATTCTCAAACAACTACGGGGTTTGGCAGCGTGGCAAGGTGCAGTTGTTCACGATGGCATTAGCCAATTCCTGGTACCGCAACTGAAGGCCAGCGGAGATGTGGACACGGCCGGAATCATTGATTCCACCCTTGACATGGCGCGCCAGCAATTCACCTTCTCCCGTCAGCAAGAGTACCGCACTCCGGGTCTGACCAAGGAGGCAGCCGGCATTCG
>DYIS01000232.1 GCA_020723545.1 Ktedonobacter racemifer | reverse complement strand
GTTAGCCAGGGCCGGGCGCCTGCCCCTGACGATCCGATTCGCCCCCCTGGATGGGCCGGTGTTCGGGCTCGTTTACGTCTTTAGTTGGGTCTTGTACGGAGCTGCCTTCACCCTCCTGGTTAACTCCATATATCCCCTTTCTTTGCCCTGGGAATGGCCGTACCTCACCGTGGTTTTCGCCGCCTCCTACGTGATCGGCTTTTTGAGTCTATTGACCCCCAGCGGATTGGGAGTCCGGGAAGGGGTGATGATACTTCTCCTGGCCCCGGCATTTTCGCTCCCCGTGGCCACGGTTATCTCCGTCGTCTCACGCCTGTGGATGATCAGCGGAGAGTTATTCGGCACAGGAGTTGCCCTATTGTTTAGCAAGCGAGGGACTCCGTCTGGTGAGCATGATCGGCCTACGTGACCGTTGGCTCAGACCGGTGCAATGGCCTTTAGTTGCCCTGTGGGTGCTCGTGGTCCTCTACGTCTTGAACTTCGCCTGGCTCTCCATCCGGCAGAACCAGGCCTTTCAGACCAATGCCCACGATCTCGGGGTGATGGATCAGGCCGCCTGGAATACCCGGCACGGCCGTTTTGTCTACGAGACCTCCAACGGCGTGGAGCGCTCTCGTCTGGCTGGCCATGTGGAGCCTATCTTCTTGCTCCTGGCCATTCCGTATCTCCTGTACAACGGCGCCGAGACCTTGTTGATCCTACAAACGCTGGTCATCGCCCTGGGCGCATTGCCGGTCTTTTGGTTGGCCAAGGCGAAGCTGGGAAACCCGTGGGCCGGTGTGGTGTTTGGAGCCATGTACCTTTTGTTTCCTGCCCTGGAGGCGGCGAATCTGACTGAGTTTCACCCGGTAGCTTTGACCGCCGCCTTTTTTCTCTTTGCCTTCCATTACTTGCAGGATCGAAACCATCTGGGCTATGCCCTGGCGTTGGGACTGGCCCTGGCCAGCAAAGAGGACATGGCCCTGGTGGGAGTGATGTTCGGCTTGTACGCCCTAGTGGTTCAGCGGAACAGGGTCCTCGGCCTGGTTACCATGGCCGCTAGCCTGGCCTGGTTTGCCATCGCCCTCTACCTGGTGATCCCTTCTTTCAGCCCCAGCGGTGGCTTTGTGCTCTTCCAGCGCTATGCAGAGGTGGGGGGCACGCCGCTGAGCGTCGTCCGCAGTTTCCTTCTTCAGCCGGGCCTGGTCCTGAGCGTTGTCGCCAGGCCGGAGAAGATGGGTTACCTTTTCGGGCTTTTGGCCTCGGCGGGCTTCGCCCCGCTCCTGGCTCCCGAGATCCTGGTTCTGGCGGCCCCCTCCCTGGGGATCAACCTGTTGAGCAATTATCCCGCCATGTACTCCGGCGTATCCCACTATTCGGCCCCCATCGTGCCCTTTCTGGTGGTCGCCAGCATCTACGGAACCTCCCGAGGTCGGCAGATAACCCGGATGTGCCTGCCGGCTAATACCGGGTCGAGGATATTTACCGGGGCCATGGCTATGGTGCTGGTCCTGTCGGTGGGCCTGACCCACTATCACCTCGGCTTCACGCCCCTGGGAAGAAGGTTCGCCATACCCAAGGTCACACCACACCACCGCCTGCTGGAGCGGTTCGTTCGACAGATCCCGGCGGAGGCAGTGGTCAGCACCCAACCGCCCCTCTATCCCCACCTGAGCCATAGGCGATTCATCTACCTGGTCCCCGACCTGAACGATGCGGAATACGTTTTGCTGGACGTCACGTCCAGGGTAGACATGCACCCTAATGACCTCTACACCTTTTTCCAGGACCGGCTTCTGGCCAGTGGCTACGGTGTCCTGGATGCTGCCGATGGCTATGTCCTGCTGAGGCGCGGAAGTTGGGACCGACTTTTGCCGGATGGTTTCTACTCGTTTGCCCGGCCGGAGTCCGGGCCGAGCCACCCCATGGAGATCGATTTCGGTGGTAAACTCCGGTTCCTGGGGTATGATCTGTTCGAGGTCCGTGAGGATGGCCAATGGATGACGAGCCTGCAACTCTACTGGCGGGCCACCGCGGATCAGCGAGGGGATTTTCATCTTTACCCCTACTTCTTCGATGAGAGCGGCAGGGTCATCGAGGACACCTCTCTACGCCCCATGATTAACCTGATCTGGTACCCGACCAGCAGGTGGAAAACGGAGGAGGTCGTGGCCATGCGCACCTGGCCCCGGCCGGTGGGCGACCGGTTCAGCGTGGGCCTGGGCGTGACCGAAGGCGATTGGTCGCGGCTGGAGCAAAGGTTGCCTGCTACCCTGGTGAGCTCCTCGGTGCCCGTCCGTCCCTTGGACCGGTTCACGGCGGTGGAGCTTGCTCGCCTGGAGCGCAGGGACGGGAGGCTCGCACCGATCAAAACGCCGCCGGCCGTGCCTGGAAAGGCCCGGCAAGCGAGTTTTGCGGATAGGATTCGGCTGGCAGGATTCGACTTGCCGAAGGCGACGTACTCGCCGGGCGAGAGGGTCGCGGTGCGGCTGCATTGGGAAGCGCTGGGCAAGATGGAGGCCGACTACTCGGTCTTCGTTCACCTGGTGGATGAGCAGGGCAGGATTAGGGGACAGAAGGATCTGTTGCTTGGCGGGGAAGACTACCCCACCGGTTGGTGGGTCGCCGGGCAGACCATGAGCCAAACCGTGGAGCTGACCATCGATGAAAAGGCTCTCCCGGGCCAGTATCACCTGCTAACGGGACTGTACCGGTTGCAGACGTTGCAACGGCTGACGGTGATCACCGGCGCCAGCGGTATCCAGTCCGACTCGGTGGATCCGGGTGCCATCCAGGTAGCAAGTAGCAAGTAGCATGGAACAGGTAGCAGGTAGCAGGGAGCAGGGAGCATCAGCAGGGCGGGATACCGACATCCTTGTGGTGTCGGAGCATCACCAAGCAAACGCCCCGAAATGCCCCGAGATGCTGGTTACGATCGTGATCGTCGGGCTGGCCTTCCTTTTGAGGGTCTATCACCTGAACGGCCAAAGCCTGTGGTACGATGAAGGCTTCAGCGCCTTCCTTTCGCAGCAAGGTCTGGCCGAGATCACCGCCCGGACCGCAGCAGATATTCACCCTCCGTTGTATTATTACCTGCTTCATCTCTGGATTCCCCTGGCGGGCGACGGTGAGTTCGCCTTACGCTTTCCCTCGGCCGTATTCGGCGTGCTCTCCGTGCCCCTCTTCTATCAGGTGGGCCGGAGGCTTTTCGGGAATCAGATTGGCCTGCTTTCCGCCTTGATGGCCACGCTATCCCCTTTCTACGTTTGGTACTCCCAGGAAGCACGGATGTACACCCTGGTGACGCTGTTGGGACTCTGCTCCAGCTACCTGCTCCTGCGGCTTCTGGAAGGCTATGCTGCCCGGGGACGGGAGCCGTTAAGCGGGTCGTCTGGCAGGATACTGTCACTATGGGCTGGCTTCATGGCCATCAATGTGGCGGCGATCTACACTCACTTCTACGCCCTTTTTCTTGTGGCCTTTCAGGCCATTTATGTCTTGATTTATTGGGTAAGCAGAGCACGCCGGGGACGCCTTTTCTGGCACGCCTGCCTGGCATTTGGCGCTATCGGCGCTTTGTATCTGCCCTGGAGCGGCTTCGTTTTGACTCGTTACGGCGCTGACACCAGCTACTGGGAGGGCAGCCTGGCTCTAGGGGCCATGCTGCGGCGAGTTCTTTTGGATTTCAGCACCGGGCACACGGTCTACGAGCCTGAGGCGGAGAAGATAGCCGTAGTCTATCTCCTTGTCTTCGTCTTAGGAGTCGGTGGCAGCGTAGCCTTGGCCCTGGGGAGATGGCATCTACCTTTACCAGTAACGAATCGGCGTCCCCTGGCGGCTACCTTCTCTATCCTGTATGTGGCCGTGCCGGTCCTTTCGGTCTACGCCATTTCCTTCAACCGGCCGAAGTTCCACTCGCGCTACCTGATGCTGGCGTCGCCGGCCTTTTTCTGGCTGATCTCCCTGGGGATTCGGGCCCTCGGAGGTGATTTGAAATCTCTTTTACTAGTAAAGAAAACATGGACCCGTCTGGCCTTGGGCCTGGCGGCCTTCGGCTTTATCATCGGCACCAGCGGCATGGCCCTGGCTGCCAACTACAGTAACCGAGTGTATGTCCGGGACGACTTTCGGTCGGTAGCCCGCTACATCCAGGCCCACCAGGGTCCCAGGGAGGCGGTGATCCTCGTCTCTGGACACATGAGACCCGTGTTCTTATATTATTACAGTCGCGGTGATGTGTTTTCCATCCCCGATTTCCCGACATTGTCCACGAAAGCGATCGTCAATTACCACGTCGCCGAGGCGCTTAACCAGGTCGCCCAGGAGCACACTGGCGCCTGGGTGGTGCTCTGGCAAGACCAGGTGGTGGATCCCACCGGCATCCTGCTGGGACTCTTGGACGAACGAGCCAAACGCCTCCCGGTGGATAAGGGTTTCTGGGGGATAGAACTCCGGCGCTATTCGTTCGCGCCGGGGGTGGCTTTTCCTACCCAGCCGGAGATT